>NZ_JAOPHO010000022.1:0-65949 GCF_033141925.1 Peribacillus sp. CSMR9 | reverse complement strand
AATATAGTTTCAAAAAGTGGAAAGGGGCTGTGGCAAATGGAAAATCAATTATTAACAAATGATTGGTGGCCTCTATTGGAAGAGGAATTCAAAAAAACATATTACAAGGAGCTAAGGGGATTTATAAAGCAGGAGTACAGTCAGCAAGTCATTCACCCGGATAAGGATGATATTTTCAATGCGTTTCACTATACTTCTTATAAAGACGTAAAGGTTGTCATCCTTGGACAGGACCCTTATCATGGCCCGGATCAAGCACATGGCCTTAGTTTTTCAATTAAGCCGGAGGTTCGCATCCCACCTTCTTTAAGAAATATCTTTAAAGAGTTACACACTGATCTAGGACATGAAGTTCCTGATAATGGTTACCTTGTTGAATGGGCGGACAAGGGAGTGCTACTATTGAATACCATCTTGACTGTCCGCGAGGGAGAGGCTCACTCACACCGCGGAAAAGGGTGGGAAACCTTTACGAATCAAGTTATTCGCCTATTGAATGACCGTCCGAAACCGGTTGTATTCATCTTGTGGGGGAAACCTGCCCAAACTAAAATCCCCTTGATTGATGAAACCCGTCATAAAATCATTAAGTCCGTCCATCCGAGTCCATTGTCGGCCTCCCGTGGTTTCTTTGGCAGCAAACCTTTTTCCAAAACAAATCAATTGCTGATGGAAATGGGGGAATCTCCAATTGATTGGAAAATCTCGAAGCGATGATTGGGGCGAGAAAACGGAACGGGTTAATTGTATAGCGTGCAGTCATTTCTATATAACTTGGGATCCCAATTTTCCGAAGGGCTGCCGTGCTTTTCAATTCAAAACACCAAACCTGCCCTCCCTTGATGTCTTTCGTTCTTCAGGACAGCCATGCTTGAAAATTCAATCCAAGCCAATTAAAAAGTAGGGAATATGCAAGGTGTTTTCTTCTCTGATTTTTGCTATGCTAGTTATGAAAGTTTTGACCTGTATATAGACGAGGTGGTAAAGTTGGATATTTCATCAAGACAAATGTTAAATAAAATCGAAGAGCTTGTTTTGAAAGCGAAACAGGTAAATTCAGAGGATAAGGTACAGGGGTATGTAATCGCCATTAAATCCCTTTGCGAGGTAATGGTAGATGAAAAAGCTGGGAACATCAGCATTCCAAACCCTAACCAAATCACATTGACCCAACCCGTTATGTCGGCTACATCGAATGTAGAACCGGTTAAAATGGATGAGGCAAATGGGGAGTCCTTGTTCGATTTTTAAATTAGGGAAGGGAAGGCGAAAAAATAGTGAAACTGTTCATCATTTTAGGTGCATTGAATGCGTTTATTGCTGTAGCACTAGGTGCATTCGGTGCACATGGACTAGAAGGAAAGATTCCTGATAAATATTTAGAAATATGGAAAACGGCAGTTCAATATCAAATGTTCCATGCTGTGGGTTTATTAGTGCTCGGTTTATTGGCTGGGAAGATTTCAAGTCCGCTAATCAACTGGTCCGGCTGGCTTATGCTAATAGGAATCATCCTGTTTTCCGGAAGCCTATTCGTTCTAAGCGTTACGCAAATCAAAGTCCTGGGGGCCATCACTCCACTTGGCGGTGTCTCATTCTTGGTTGCTTGGGTCCTAATGGCCATTGCTGCATATAAATACTTGTAATGAAGGCAGCTGACCTTCTTAGGTCAGCCTTTTAAGATTCCATTTTGGAAAAAAGGTCATCCCAATAAAGAAGAGCCTCAGAATCAAATAGATTCTGAGGCTCTTCTTTATAGAATTTTCTTCACCTTGGCGAATAGGTGGCAAGCCCAGCGCCTCCAAATGGATACTCATATTCGATTTCTTCATCGAAGGTTATATAATCTAAGTATACCATCGGGATTAAGAATCGTTTTCCTGTTTGAGGGTCGCTAATGATCAAATGATCGCGCCCTGCAGCCTCGATGATTCCTTTGAAGATCTTTGCATTCCATTCCTTGTTGTTTTCAAAGGTGGTATAAACAGTGACTAATTTCCCTTTATTCAAACGCAATATGTTCTCGATGTACGATGCTTCGACTGGAAGCATGCCAGGTACCTGTGGTCCGGAAGTGGCTGGATTCATCGGCATGGGCACTTGTTGTGGAGTACCTGCCTTAGTGGGCAGTTGTGGCTGGTATGATGGCTGTTGGTATGCTTGTTGCTGGTAAGGAGCCTGCTGCTGCCGCGGGTCAAACTCATTGTTTTCATAGGGGTAATAGGGGCTTCCGCCGTACGGGTAATTACCATAAGGGTTATTTTGTGACATTGCATTCCCTCCTAAAAGGTTTATTGGATTTTGTGGAATTTGGACAATCCGAGAATGTGGACTGGGAGAAACAGTGCGATTTATAGCGACCGGTAGTATTGTATTTGTTTACGGCTGTTCTGGACAATCCCCGGGTGGCTTAAAAAACCACAATGAATTTTAAGTGATACTTAACGGTTGCGTTCATGATTCAGGTCATATCCTCTTGTCGGCTAATGAATAGAAGTAACGTTCCTTCACCTCGCTGGAGTCAGGAATTGCCTTGGTCAATTTTCCTGATGCTGAATGGACTGTAAAAAAAATAAATTCATCACTATTGAAAATGTATGGGATGTGCATTGGATTTATTCCATAGCCGGGGAAAAATAAAAGGGAGGGGACGCAAAAAGAAAAAAAGCTTCCGGAAACCGGAAGCCCATCGCCTTATACGTATAAGAAAGAAGTAACGTTTTCTTCCGGCAGGATATTGCCTACAAAGAAAGAACCAAATGCAGCGTAACGTGCACTCACTTCATCAAAACGCATTTCATAGATCAATTTTTTAAATTGAAGGACATCATCTGCGAATAGTGTAACGCCCCATTCATAATCGTCAAAACCGACAGAACCGGAAATGATCTGTTTTACTTTGCCTGCATAACTGCGGCCAATCAAGCCGTGTGAACGCATTAAGCCTTTGCGTTCTTCCATGGAAAGCATATACCAGTTGTCATCTCCATCACGACGCTTGTCCATCGGATAGAAGCATACATGTTTCGCTTTTGGAAGTATCGGATAAAGTCTAGAACGAACATGAGGGTTCTGATAAGGGTCCTCACCATCTCCACCTGCTAAGTAATTGCTTAATTCCACGACGGAAACGTATGAATAAGCGGGAATTGTATATTCGGCTAGCTTCGTTTTGTTGAATTCGTTTTCAATTGCATTCAATTCTTCCATGGTCGGGCGGGCAAACATAAGCATGAAGTCCGCTTTCTGACCAACGATGGAATATAGGGCATGGCTGCCTTCATTGTCACTTTGTGTCATATTCCATTTATCCAGTAAACCTTGGAATTCTGAAATAGCTAATTGGCGTTCGTCACTTGATAACGTTTTCCAAGATGTCCAGTCGATCAAACGGAAATCATGTAAACAATACCAGCCGTCCAGTGTTTGTGCTGCTTCACTCATTTCGATTCACTCCTAAGTCTTTTAATAACTTTAAATATACCATAGTTTCAGTATAAGGAAATTTATATCAACCCGCAAACACCATCACTGTTTTTCGGTGTTCAAACAATTTTCAAATTTGCGGATTGGGAAGGACCAAAGTGGCTGGAATTTACCTGGCTGCTAGAGTATTCTTAAAAGAAGACGACTAGAAGTTTACCGAATGGTTAAATATAGGGAAAACAGGGGAAACGTATCTGAAAAGGAGGATGAGCCAGTGAGTGATTTATTTGAAATATTGGAATCGAAAGTTATGGGGCATAATTTAAAGATCGTTTTTCCAGAAGGATTGGATGAACGGATTTTGGGAGCGGCAGGCAGGCTTGCCAAAGCGAAACTAGTGACACCAGTATTGATCGGGGATATCGGGTTGATTCAAGAGAAGGCGAAAGATTTAAAAATCTCCCTTGATGCAATCGAAATATATGATCCGAAGAATTATATCATGATGGATGAAATGGTTGAAGCGTTCGTGAAGGTCCGTGACGGTAAAGCTACTGATGTACAAGCACGGGAAATCTTAAAGGATGAGAACTATTTTGGAACCATGCTCGTCCAAATGAAACTGGCACATGGAATGGTGAGTGGTGCAACGCATTCGACTGCCGATACGGTACGTCCTGCCCTAAGGATCATCAAAACAAAGCCAGGCGTCAATAAAACATCGGGCGTATTCATCATGGTCCGGAACGAAGAAAAATATGTTTTCGCGGATTGTGCGATTAATATAAACCCTAGTTCTCAGGACCTGGCTGAAATTGCTATAGAAAGTGCGAAGACTGCACTAATGTTCGATATCGAACCGCGTGTGGCGATGCTGAGCTTTTCTACGAAAGGGTCGGCAAAATCCCCCGAGACCCTAAAAGTCGCAGATGCTGTCGAATTAGCAAAAGAAATGGATGCTCAAATCATTCTGGATGGGGAATTTCAGTTTGACGCGGCATTCGTTCCTTCGGTAGCAAGAAAGAAAGCACCGGATTCTCTTATTCAGGGGGATGCGAATGTTTTTATTTTCCCAAGTCTCGAAGCAGGGAATATTAGCTATAAGATGGTACAGCGCTTGGGTGGCTTCGAAGCGGTCGGTCCGATCCTTCAGGGGCTGAACCGTCCTGTAAATGACCTTTCGAGGGGATGCAGTGAAGAGGATGTATATAAACTGGCTGTCATTACAGCGGTACAAGGGTTTGTGGCGCAGTATCAATAGGCAGCATGAGGATTAAATGTAGAGGGAGATTCATATGAGTGAAACAGATTCATTATTAATGCAGCAAGAGTGGCGGGTTATTGATCAATCTTCCGTTGGACCTCAGTTTCCTGCTCTGGAGTCCTTTGCGATGGATGATACATTTTGCACTTCCGTAGGTTCAGGTAAATCAGCGGCAGTGGCCAGAGCGTGGGTACACCATCAAACCATCGTAATGGGTATACAGGATACGAAGCTGCCTTTTCTTAAAAAGGGTTTGGAACATTTAGAAGAGCGGGATTATCAGGCCATCGTACGGAATTCTGGGGGGCTCGCAGTCGTGTTGGATGAAGGGGTCCTTAACTTTTCGCTCATCTTTCCTGAAAACGATCAGAAAATTGAAATCAATCGTGGATATGATGCAATGTGGGAGCTTGTCCAATTGATGTTTTCCGATTTCCAAGTCAATATGGAGGCAAGGGAAATCGTCGGCTCATATTGTCCTGGAAGTTATGATTTAAGTATAAATGGGCAAAAGTTTGCCGGTATATCCCAACGCAGGATTCGCAATGGCGTAGCTGTTCAAATCTATTTATGTGTCAATGGAAGCGGGGCTGAACGTGCAAGTCTCGTGAAGGGTTTTTATGATGCAGCTAAAGGAAATTCAGAAACGAAATTCGCCTATCCTGATATCGACCCTTCGGTAATGGCGTCCCTTTCAGAATTGTTGGGGGTGCAATTGAGCGTTCAGGACGTGATGCTCAGATTCCTTCATGTATTGAAGGCACATAGCGGAAGGATATTCTCTGACACTCTTTCTGTTGAAGAATGGCCGTTGTATGAGGCATATTTGAAAAGAGTGGTAGAACGCAACGATAAGGTATTCGATTCATTAAATGATTGATTTGCAAAAAGCCGTTCCAGTAAGTCAGGAACGGCTTTTTGCATTTAATACGACTTTAGCATTCACTGAAACTGTGAAAGGGAATGTATGATAGGTAGCAGAGATATAATCAACGAGCGTTTTTAGACGATTTTATTCCTTTTTCTTGGAACCATGAAAAAAAGAGCCTTGTTTAGGCTCCTTCTTTCGGATGAACTTTGGTGATTCGGCCATTGGCATGTGGTTGATCTATGTAACTGAACCCCACATTATCTTATTACTCAGCCATTTTTTCCAAATTGCCATTCCGGTCCATCTTGAACTTAGTTGCCGGACGTTCCTCTTCCTCTAACAAGACCAGCTTCCTTGCCCGATTCATGATATTCATCAAAGTTTCATAATCTTCCTGCATCAAGCCGCTGTTTTGTTCAAGGTGGCTGATTTTATTCTCCAAATCTTCGTTTCGCTTTTTCAGCCCTTTGATTTCAAGCTTCAATCTTTCATTTTCGGTTTTTAATATTTCGGCTTGAAGCATACGGCCGTTCATAGATTCCAAATAGGCGATGACGGTATCAAGGTTCATGGCCTTTTCCAAAGTCACAGGAGTGTGCTGTGGTTTAGGGGGGAGTGCTTCAGCCACAACGAATTCTTCTGCTGCTTCATAATTGGTAGTATCGACTTCGGATTCCAACTCTAGTTCCACTTCTTGTTCATGAGGAACCATTATGTCAGAAATTGTAGGGGACGGCGGAGTATAAAGAAGCCGTTTTTTCCCTCCTTGATCTTTTCCAAGAATCCTTTGCCGCTGCTTACGCTGTTTCTTGGCAAGGGATAGCGCTTTGTCATAATTATGGCGGACAACAGCATTCCAGCGGAATCCGCATGCGGCAGAGGTGCGATTCAACTTATCCCCTACCTCTTCAAAAGCATTCAGCTGAGTGCTGCCTTCCCGCACATGGCGCAATACCGTTTCTGCCAAAAGCAAATCATCTTCTTCTGTCCAGGCATCTTGACGAACCTTCATTTCTACATACTCCCTTTCTGGTAACTTTTAAAATAAACAACTATATAAAATATCGTGTAGCAGGATTAATGGAGTGCTCTACTAGCATTTTGGACAAAATCTGGATTTTTTATACAAAAAGGTTAAAAGGATACTAGTTTTTTGATGAATTACATCATTTGCTAGCGGCGGCCCCTTCTTTTTCACATCATCCAGCCCTCTTGATATTCATAAGTAGAAACGGTAAAATACCCTTTAGTTATATAAATGGAATGAAACATAGTTTGTCATGGAAAGGATGGTGACCGGAGGATGTCCAATGAATTCAGAGTGTGCGATGACTGCTTGGCGGTAAACATTAAAACATTAATCCCCCGTCTTGAAAAGCTTGATCCCGACGCGAAAATCGAAGTGGGCTGTCAATCCTATTGCGGTCCTGGCAGAAAGAAGTCTTTTGCCTTTGTCAATAACCGTCCAGTTGCTGCACCGACAGAAGACGAGTTACTAGATAAAATCAATAAAAAACTAAAGTAGGATCCATGATATATAGGTAGAGTGGATTATTTGCTTTTGATAAATGGAACAAGCAATCATCACCCAGATTCAACACACTGCGGTGATTTTTTATTTCCTTATTTTCGAAACAAAACCAGACTGAAACTTCCGTTTTCTTACAAAATGACCCCTCTTACTAGCAAGGTGGAAGTTAGGTTTTTTTGTCAAAACACGCTATAATGTGTGCATCGAGATTATGAAAAAGAGGGTAGTTCATGGAATATTCCGCCGAAAAATTACAAGAAGAAAAAGTATTCAAGGACCCTGTGCACCGATATATACATGTTCGTGACCGGGTTATATGGGATTTAATAGGGACGAAGGAATTCCAGCGGCTTCGAAGGATCAAACAGCTGGGAACGACTTATTTAACCTTTCATGGTGCGGAACATAGCCGGCTTAGCCATTCGCTTGGAGTATATGAGATTGTCCGGAGAATCGTGGATGATGTTTTTGAGGGAAGACCGGAATGGAAACCTGAGGAACGGTTACTATCCTTGTGCGCAGCCCTTCTGCATGATTTAGGTCATGGTCCTTTCTCTCATTCTTTTGAAAAGGTGTTTGACCTGGATCATGAGCAATTCACGCAGCAGATAATCCTCGGCGATACGGAAGTGAATAAGATCCTCCTTAGAGTTGGGCGTGATTTTCCTAAAAAAGTGGCAGAAGTCATTGCGAAAACCTATAAAGGCAAATTAGTAGTCAGCCTGATTTCAAGTCAGATCGATGCTGATAGAATGGATTATTTACAGCGTGATGCCTACTTCACTGGCGTGAGTTATGGACATTTCGATATGGAAAGGCTTTTGCGTGTAATGAGGCCAAGGGAAGAACATGCCGTCATCAAACAAAGCGGGATGCATGCGGTTGAGGATTATATCATGAGTCGCTACCAAATGTATTGGCAGGTTTATTTCCATCCAGTTACGAGAAGTGCGGAGGTCATACTTACCAAGATCCTACATAGAGCGAAACATTTATATGAATCCGGTTATGAGTTTGCCCAAGAACCGAACCATTTTTATTCATTGTTCAAGGGAGAAGTGACTTTAACGGACTATTTGAAAATGGATGAAGCGGTGATGCTCTATTATTTCGAAGCATGGGAAGAGGAAAACGATGCGATTTTAAAAGATTTATGCACTCGCTTCGTTAACCGTAAACTATTTAAATATGTGGAATTCCATCCATCGAACAGTCAGATGAACAGGTTGATGGAATTAAGGACGCTTTTCAAGAAGGCAGGTATCGATCCGGATTATTATCTTGTCGTCGATTCTTCATCAGATTTGCCGTATGATTTTTACCGGCCAGGTGAGGAAGAGGAGAGGCTGCCGATTCACTTGCTGAAAAATAATGGCGAAATTCGTGAATTATCACGTGAATCCGAAATTGTCGATGCAATTTCAGGGAAAAGAAGAACGGATCATAAGTTGTACTATCCAGCAGATTTATTGCGTGATGAATCTACGAAGAAAAATATAAAAAAACAAATTCGTAAGCTTTTGGAGCTATCGGATTAAAGTGGTACATTTTTGGTGAGGAGTGACGAGCCTTGTTTAAGGATCATGCAAACATTATCAATGCAATTTCTACTGCCGGTGAAATCTCGGGTCGAAAAAAATTACAAAAAATCGTTTATATCGCGAAGAAGCTGTCCTTCCCATTTCATGAAAAGTTTCAGTTTCACTTTTATGGACCGTATTCGGAGGAGTTGACCTTACGGATTGAAGAGCTCTGCGAAATGGGTTATTTGAATGAAGTAAGGGAAAAAAAAGCAGGCTATTATCAATATTGTTATTCGATAACGGATGCCGGCCAGGATTTCCTATCCATACAGGAAGTGGAGATGCCGGCACTTGAGGGATGCTTACTCGATATGAACGAACAGAATGCCCGGTTTTTGGAGCTAGTTTCAACGGTGTTATACTTTGACACGCTAGAAAAAGAGGAAGTCACCGAGAAAATTTTCACGCTGAAAAGCAAACAAAAATATACGCTTGAAGAAATTGATGGGGCATATGAATATATTGAGCAGTTAAAAACAAAAGCTAAGCCGAATTGATGGCTTAGCTTTTACCATTATGTAAATCTTATTGATCGCTTTTACGGACACCGGCTACTGCTAAATGATTTTTTGACATTTCTTCAATGAAAATCGTCACGGCTTCAGCTGGTGCTCCAGTTGTTTCCGTAACGGCTGCCGTCACCTTTTCGACTAAAGCCTTTTTTTGTTCGTCTGTACGGCCTTCAAGCATTTTGACTGTTACATATGGCATCTCTCATTCCCCCCTTCCTCTCTTATCTTGTAGTGTTTCACAATGGAAAAGTAATTGCAAGATGTGGAAGTCAGAGTTTTTTCACTTCTTGCTCTTTTGATGTATACTAACGGTAATAAATATTGGGGGAGAAGCTATTGGACCAAATAGAAAGATTTTTAGCTTATAGGTTGGAAGACCTTCCATATGTCATTGTGTCACTGTTAATCGCCTTTACGGTTCATGAATTTTCCCATGCTTATGTAGCCTATAAGTTCGGTGATCCGACAGCTAAAAATGAAGGAAGAGTCACATTGAATCCGATTTCTCATTTGGATCCGATCGGAACATTGTTGATATTAATAGCTGGATTTGGTTGGGCTAGGCCTGTACCGGTTAATCGTTTTCATTTCAAGAATCCAAAATTGGCAGGAGTGCTCGTCTCTTTTGCCGGCCCGTTCAGTAATTTGCTTGTTGCAATTTTAGGGTATTTAATTTTTTACGGATTACTGGCGGCAGGCGTTGGACCTGATTTACCGTTTTTCATTCAGCCATTCTTCGAGATGCTCATCAACTTAAATATCCTTTTGTTTGTATTTAATCTGATACCGCTGCCGCCGCTCGATGGTTATAGGATCGTACAGGATCTTGTTTCAGCTGATTTGCGGGCAAAAATGACCCAGTATGAACAATATGGCTCCCTGATTTTTTTGATTCTGATCATCACACCGCTAAGCCGGTATACGATTAGCCCGATTTTGAACAATGTTGTGCCATTGGTAGGCGGCGCCTTGAATCAGTTCTTTACACTTTTGCTTTTTTAAATTATATGGAATGACAAACGATAAAGGGGGATACAAACATGGAAGAACAACCAAAGAAAAAGGTAGGCTTCAATATTATAAAAAACGACCCTACAGAAGGTCATGGCGGATATGGAGCAGGGGTTTTGACGCTCGATAATATCTCTCCGGTCATCATCGATGTGGATGCAGGTGAAGCCGAGGTCGATATCGGCGCGATGCATGCAAGGAGTGCAGTGGAAAAAGGGATTAAGTTTTTAAAGACTAAAGAGGAGGTCCCGAATGCCAAACCTTACTGGCTTGTTTGGGTGACCATTGAAGCCACTCAAAATGGTCCGCACTATGCAGGTGTGACAGCGTGTGAAATGATGGTCGACCGGTCAATTAGACGCGGTTACAAATCCCTTCCGGAGCATGTTAACCGGATGGATAAATCGCTTAAACGGCATATCATCGTCGAGGACATGGACGATAAATCAAAACGTATACTTGCAGACTTCCTGAAAAACCATGATGCAGGAATGTGGGAGCGCTCTTCAGCAAAGCTCAAGGAGTCATTGACGGTTTGAATTTGATTTAATGGATGAAATGTTAAGTTTAGTGAAAAATGCACTTGTAGGAAACGGATAAAATCAGTAAACTTAAAGACAGCAGTTTAGACACTGTGGAACTAGGACAGAAAAACCCCGAAGCCGCTACCGGCTTCGGGGTTTTTCGTTATCCCCATGGTTTTAAGACTTTTTTATACCACGGGGACTTTTTTTGCTCTTCTTCTTTTGGGGCATGTTTCGGACCCTTACCCTTAAAGTGCTCGGCACAGTATTCGACAGGTTCAGTTCCTTTAACATAATAAGTCAGTCTTGAGACAGGACAATCCTTTGTTGCCAATTTTCCGCTTGCGGGATTCACGTTTACCCCGATTACGTTTTTCGTTTCCTTAAACGATTTTGCCGGTTTCCCCTGTAGGCCCTTTTCCATATAGGAAGCCCAGATTTTCTTAGCATAGCTTTTTTCAGCGGGGATCTCGATCTTTTTCCCTTGATCATACCCAGTCCATACTCCAGCTACAAGCTCCGGTGTGTAACCGATCATCCAACTATCCGTCGGGGTGGAACCTGATTTGCCGGCATATGGGCGGGTCAGCTGGGAGTTGATGGTGCTGCCAGTCACTTTCGTATAGCCATTTAAGGTTTCATCGAAAACCCCTGTAAGCATTTGAGTCATGACAAATGCCTTATCCTCATCCAAAATCTGTTCTGGTTTCTTATTTTCATCAAAAATCACTTCACCTTTTTGACTTTCAACCTTTTTGATAAACACGGGTTCAACTTTCTTGCCACCGTTAGCCAGAATGCTGTATGCGTTCACCATTTCAATCGCCCTTACACCTGACGTACCGAGTGCCAAGGACGGAACTGCATCCATTTTCGCCGTGATGCCGAAACGATGCGCCGTATCGACCAATGTCTGTTCCCCAAGGAACAAGTGCGTTTTTACGGCGAAGATATTATCGGAAAGAGCTATGGCCTGGGCCATCGTGATTTCGCCTTCCGCATATTGATGGTTGTAATTATGCGGTGTGTAAGATGAGTGACCATCATCGAAAGAAAATGTAGTGGTCTCGCATTTTAAGGTGGTAGACGGTGTGAAACCGTTCTCCAGCGCTGAATAGTATAGCAATGGCTTAATGGTGGAACCGGGCTGGCGAACGGCCTGCGTAGCTCGGTTGAATGGCGACTCCGCGTAATCTTTACCGCCGACCAGTGCACGGACCTCCCCGGTGTCCGGATCCATTGCAACTATCGAGGCTTGGATCCCTGAAGACTTGGGTATGATATTGGAGAGAACTTTTTCGGCAGCATCCTGCTGGGTTTCATCCAGTGTTGTATAGACCTTAAGCCCGCCCAGCTCGATCATCCGGTCATCTAAATGAAGCTGTGATTTTAAAGCCTGCTTGACTGCATCCTGGAAATAGGGAGCGGTTTTATTTGTAACCGTTCCGTGCTCACCCTTTAATGCAAGGGATGTTCGCAACGCTTCTGCGATATTTTGTTCTGAAATGTAGTTTTTGTTTTTCATGGCTTGAAGGACAACTCTCTGCCTTGATTTCGCTTTTTCAAAATTATCCAATGGAGAATAATTTGACGGCCCTTTTGGTATTCCCGCCAGCATGCTCGCTTCAGGAAGGGTCAAATCCTTGGCATCCTTGCCAAAGTAATATTGACTTGCAGCTTGGGCCCCATATGCACCATGGCCATAGTAAATCGTATTTAAATAACCTTCTAGAATATCCTTTTTTGAGTAATTCATTTCTAAACGTACCGTATAAAAGGCTTCATTAAATTTACGCGACCACGTTTTGTCATGACCAAGAAACAGGTTCCTGGCATACTGCTGGGTAATGGTGCTTGCGCCCTGGACTTTGGACATTGCCTTAATATCCGCAAGGATGGCACCGCCGATCCGTTTTATATCAAATCCATTATGAGTGTAAAATTGACGGTCCTCAACAGCGACAGTCGCTTTGATGAGCTGTGGTGAAATCGAACCCAGCCCGGCCCAATAACGTTTCTGGCCATTATCGGTTTCGCCGATCACATTTCCATTATCACTATAGTAAAGAGTGGACTGCGGCACGACCAAAGGAGGCGGACCTAATATTTTTGCATAAATCAGTAAAGAGAGAAGCAATACAAAGAGTATCGTGAGCCCGATTGTGGCAAGGATAATGAAGGCCCGTACATATTTAGTTGTCCTTTTGAATCGTTCGCTTGGAATCAATTCCATTGCTTTCACCTCTCTTATCAGAAAAGAATCTATTATCTATTACTATTATGGAAAAAAAAGAAATTTTTAAACATAAGAACTGCATTTATGAAATTTATCTTGCAATTCTGCTAGATTCGTCTATAATTTTTCTAGCTAATGACTATAACGATTTTGGGGAACCTATTAGGTGACTGACAATATGAAATGGAAAAGGAGCGTTAATAAATGAGCATTTGGTTTACTGAAAAACAAACAGAGAATTTTGGTATTACGATGAAAGTGAATCGTACTTTACATACGGAGCAAACTGAGTTTCAAAAGCTGGATATGATTGAAACGGAAGAGTGGGGCAATATGCTATTGTTGGATGACATGGTAATGACTTCACAGCGCGATGAATTCGTTTACCATGAGATGGTAGCCCATGTTCCTTTATTTACTCATCCTAATCCAGAAAACGTTTTGGTTGTAGGAGGAGGGGACGGAGGAGTTATCCGTGAAATCCTTAAACACCCAAGCGTAAAAAAAGCTACATTGGTTGATATCGATGGGAAAGTTATCGAATACTCAAAGATATTCTTGCCTGAAATAGCAGGCATGCTTGAAGATCCGCGTGTAGACGTACAAGTGGGGGATGGCTTCATGCACATCGCCAAAAGTGAAAATGAATATGACGTGATCATGGTCGACTCGACTGAACCTGTTGGACCTGCTGTCAATTTATTCACTAAAGGTTTTTATGCCGGGATTTCCAAAGCTTTGAAAGAAGATGGGATTTTTGTGGCACAATCAGATAATCCTTGGTTTAAGGCAGACTTAATTCGTGATGTACAACGTGATGTGAAAGAAATATTCCCAATCACTAGCCTTTATTTAGCGAATATCCCGACGTATCCAAGCGGCCTTTGGGCGTTCACCATCGGATCAAAAAAATATAATCCATTAGAAGTGACAGAAGACCGTTTCCATGAAATCGAAACGAAATATTATACAAAAGAACTTCATAAAGCAGCTTTCGTCCTGCCTAAATTCGTTCAAGACCTAGTGAAATAAGGGGGGCATGACAATGAAATTCGATGAAGCCTATTCAGGCAATGTATTCATTAAAAGCCATCCCGTTTTTGAGGAATCTGAAGCTGTGCTATACGGTATGCCGATGGACTGGACGGTAAGTTTCCGTCCGGGCTCTCGCTTTGGCCCTACCCGGATTCGTGAAGTTTCGATTGGTTTGGAAGAGTACAGCCCGTATTTAGATCGTGAATTAGAGGAAGTTAAATTCTTTGATGCAGGGGATATTCCATTACCATTCGGTAATCCGCAGCGCAGCATCGATATGATTGAAAAATTTGTCGACAGCGTGTTGGATGCAGGTAAGTTCCCAATGGGGATGGGAGGGGAACACCTTGTCACATGGCCTGTCATTAAAGCTATGTACAAAAAGTATCCCGATATGGCCATCATCCATATGGATGCCCATACAGACTTACGTGAGGACTATGAGGGCGAGCCGCTTTCCCATGCGTCCATCATCCGTAAATCTGCGGAACTTATCGGTCCGAAAAATGTATACTCTTTCGGCATTCGTTCCGGTTTGAAGGAAGAATTCCAATGGGCAAAAGAAAACGGCATGCACATCTCTAAATTTGAAGTTCTTGAACCTCTGAAAGAAGTACTGCCGCAGTTGGCAGGTCGTCCTGTATATGTGACGATCGACATCGATGTTCTAGATCCTGCACATGCGCCAGGAACAGGCACCGTAGATTGTGGGGGCATCACTTCAAAAGAGCTTTTAGCTTCGATTCATGAGATAGCCCGTTCTGAAATTAATGTAGTCGGCTGCGATTTAGTTGAAGTGGCACCGATTTATGATCCATCCGAGCAAACGGCGAACACGGCGAGCAAGCTGATTCGCGAAATGCTTTTAGGTTGGGTACAAAAAGGTTAATGGATGGAAGACTTGACTGTTCCTGTTTTTTAGCAGGGATGGTCTTTTTTTCATCCAATCCGGAAAAGAATTTTACACCTGATGGACTCTTTTTTAATAATTCCACCCCAATGAGTCATTCTTGCGTTAAAATCAAATGAATTGCTACAATATGATTTTGCAAGTTTATCCTCACTTTATTGGATTTACACTTTATTTTCCCGCTCCAAGTTGAAACTTCCTTGAAGAATATTTATACTTATAAAGTTAAGAACGACATGATGAAGGAAGTGTAGCTTTGACTCTTCATGATATAGATAAGCATACTATTAAAGTGACTTTACAGACAAAAATCAAGCACGGCTCAGAAACGGAAACGTATGAGCTGGTCACTTTTGGTACAAAAATGTATAAAGGTTCAGACTTATATTTGCAATATAAAGAGGAAAATGAAGCCGGTCAAACACAAACGACCATCAAGCACAAAACGGATGAAACGATCCTGCTTAGAAATGGTGCCATTAAAATGAGGCAGCTTTTCCGCTTGCAGGAAGCGACAAATGGACATTATGAAAGTATATACGGCAGGTTAGGGTTACGGACGACCGCGAAAAAAATTCATCATCAATGGGATGAGCAGTCCAGACAAGGGAAACTTGTCCTTAAATATACGTTACATATGCAGGGAAGCGAACCCGGTCAATATGAGATGACGATTTCCTATAAGGAGGAAGCATAGCACATGAATATAGTAAAAGAGGTACAGGAAAAACTGAAAGAAGAAATTAAAGCGGCAGTCATTAAAGCTGGTTTAGCAACGGAAGAGCAGATTCCAAACGTTGTATTGGAACTTCCAAGAGATAAAACACACGGAGATTATTCCACGAATATGGCCATGCAATTAACGAAGATTGCAAAGAAAGCACCAAAAATGATAGCGGAAGCAATCATCGAAAACTTTGACAATTCAAAAGCATCCATCGAAAAAATTGAAATTGCTGGTCCAGGATTCATAAACTTCTACATGAATAATTCTTATTTGACAGAATTGATTCCAGTCATTTTGAAAGTGGATGGAGCATATGGGGAAAGTGACTTTGGAAAAGGCGAAAAAGTCCAAGTGGAGTTCGTTTCAGCGAATCCGACCGGTGATCTCCATCTCGGCCATGCCCGCGGTGCAGCAGTGGGTGATACGTTATGTAATATCCTGTCTAAAGCAGGTTATGATGTTTCACGTGAATATTACATCAATGATGCAGGAAACCAAATCAATAATTTGGCCTTTTCCATCGAAGCACGCTATTTCCAAGCACTTGGCCTCGAAAAGGATATGCCTGAGGGTGGTTATCATGGCGAAGATATCATTGGCATCGGTAAAACGCTTGCCAGTGAATATGGGGATAAATTTGTAAATGCCGATGAAAAAGAGCGTTTTGAATTTTTCCGAGAGTACGGCTTGAAATATGAAATGGAAAAACTGAAAACAGACTTGGGGAATTTCCGTGTCGGATTTGATGTATGGTATTCCGAAACTTCCCTATATCAAGACGGTAAGATTGATGAAGCACTCAAAGTGTTGAGGGAAAGAGGCCATGTCTACGAGGAAGATGGGGCTACATGGTTCCGCTCTACAGAATTAGGCGATGATAAAGACCGCGTGCTTATTAAACAGGATGGGTCCTACACATATCTGACACCGGATATTGCCTATCACCGTAATAAACTGGAGCGCGGCTTTGAAACGTTGATCAATATCTGGGGTGCGGACCACCACGGCTATATACCGCGTATGAAGGCAGCGATTGAAGCATTAGGATACAAACGCGAGCAGCTTGAAGTAGAAATCATCCAGCTTGTTCACCTGTATAAAGACGGCGAGAAAATGAAGATGAGTAAGCGTACCGGTAAAGCCGTCACGATGCGTGATCTTATTGATGAAGTGGGTCTGGATGCAACACGTTATTTCTTTGCAATGAGAAGTGCGGATACTCATATGGACTTCGATTTGGATCTTGCGGTATCACAATCCAATGATAATCCGGTTTATTATGCGCAATATGCTCACGCCCGTATTTCCAGCATTTTACGCCAAGGTGTGGAACAAGGGATCAGCTATGAAGGGGTCACTGATTTCTCGGCCCTTTCTACTGAAAAAGAAGTGGAGCTTCTGAAGAAATTAGGTGAGTTCCCGCAGGCAATAGCGGAAGCTGCCGAAAAACGTATGCCTCACCGCATGACGAATTATATATTCGACTTGGCTTCTACATTCCACAGTTTCTACAATGCCGATAAGGTTTTGGATGTTGAAAAGATGGAAAGAAGTAAGGCACGTCTAGGACTGGTCAAATCCGTCCAAATTACTTTAAAGAATGCATTAGCTATAATCGGGGTTTCGGCGCCGGAAAAAATGTAAAGGAAAAAGCGTCTGTTTCTAACGAAACAGACGCTTTTTTTAATTTGATTAACACTCGATGGCACCTCCGCATACCCTTTTTACACCACGTACCTTAGCTATATCTTCAATCAGCTGCAACATCGCCCGGTCCTTCATCTTGGCTTCAATCATGAAATCCACGTCTTGTCCAAGTCCCTTAAGCACTTTAAAAAGGGGCATGATGAATTCCAAATCGATATAATCAGCATGCGAGCGAAATTCACCTGCCGATTTCGGGGATGAAATATGAATCTTTGGTACCGCCCCTGCCTGACTCCAAGTGGTGAACACCTCGGTGAGCAGCTCGTTAAGAGGCTCAGTTGAAAGGTTTGCGAGATGGTGGTGGTAATCAAAGACAAGTGGAATGCCTTCCTTCTTACATACACTCAGGGTTTCTGATGCTGTATAGGTTTTATCATCATTCTCCAAGGTCATTCTTTCCTTGACGTGGATAGGAAGCGATTTAAGATTGTCATGAACCCTTACTATGGCGGAATTTTTGTCACCATAGGCTCCGCCGACATGGATATTGATAAAAGAAGAGTCTGCAATGCCCATTGCATCAAGCATTTTATAATGGAACTCCATATCTTTTACGGCATTTTGTGTAATCTCGGGTTTAGGGCTGGTAAACAGCGTAAACTGATTGGGATGGAAGCTAATCCTCATCTTATGTTCAGAAACCCAATCTCCAAGCTGTTTCCACTCTCTTCTAAAAGGAGTGACGAAATCCCATTCTATTTCGGGATGCGTGGCTAAAGGAACAATTGAACTGGACATCCGGTATATTTCTATTTGGTGGGCCGTGTTATATTGAAGGACCCTTAAGGTATTTTCAATGTTCTGCCTAGTCACACTCAGCAGTTTTTCCATCCCTTTTTCCGTGCCAAGTGTGCTATATCGCTTGAAAGTAAGTGTCTTAGCTGGAGAAGCTTCCCATAAACAGGTTGCGTTGGATACAAATCCAAATCTTATTTTCATTATATTTTCTCCTTGAACAGCGGGATTTCAAAGAAAAGGAGAAAGGACGGAGGCCAGCGATTCTTTCGCTGATCGGACAACATTCATGGAGGAAAGCGCGTCACTGCTTAATGGCTTGGATTCAGCTAGGTCCACCGCCAATTCCTTTTCTGCATCTGCTATAAATGCCCGGTCAAATACCAGACAATTGATTTCACTATTTAAAAAAAGGCTGCGTTTATCAAAATTAGCCGTACCGATATCACAGATTGTATCATCAATAAGTATCACTTTAGAATGGTAGAACCCTCTTTGGAATTGCATGATTTCAGCCCCATCTTTTAATAGTACCCGGAAGTAGGGAAAGGATGCTTCTTTGACAAGGGCATGGTCTGATTTTTCAGGTACGATGACCGTTACGGAAACATTGCGTGCAAGGGCCTCCCTTAATTCTTGAAATAGAGTTTCACTGGGAATGAAGTATGGAGTCCCGATGATGATTTTATTATTGGCTTGCTGAATCATGCGTGCTAAGGACTGTTCAAGATCACTTCCATTCGTGACAAAAACCTGATGTACCTGCGACCCGGGAGTCAATGTCGGGAAATAGGCAGGTGTTACCCTGTGATCCTCGTTTGTATCATAGAACCAATCCGAGAGGAAGACTTCCTGCAGGTCCCTTACCCCCTCCCCGGTCATTTTCAAATGATAATCCCTCCAAGGGTTGAGCTTTTCCCCTTGGTTAATATACTCCTTACCGATATTAAAGCCCCCAAGATAGCCGATTTTGCCGTCTATCACAGTAATTTTTCGGTGATTTCTTTTTTGTATTGTATAGAAAAGGAAAGGAAGTTTCGGTTTAAAGCTAAAAGAAAAATGAACCCCGCTTTTAGTTAGCTCCTGAATGGTTTTGCGGGAAATCTTTTTACTTCCAACCCAATCTACTAAAAGTCGCACTTCCACGCCCTCTTCCGCTTTTGATTGCAGTAACTTCAAAAAATCCTTGCTGAATTTATCATTTTTCACAATATAAAAAAGGATATGGATGGAATGCTGGGCTCGCTTGACTTCTTTCATAAAATCATCAAACAGGATTTTTCCTGATGTGAATATAGTCATGTCACTGTTCCGAGGCGGGTATTTAATGTTGGTTGCCTGCTTCATATAACGCTTATGCCCTAACTTAAGATCAACCCAGCACCAAGTGAAGATCAATAAAAATATAGAGGCAATCGTAGTGATAATCTTCAAAAAAAATCCCCCCTAAATGATTTCATTTAGTTTGGCTCAAATTCCCTGTTAGTAACCATTAAAAAGCGGGGAAAGGAACCTCATTTTTTTTAGAATACAGAAGGGGAAATTAACGGAATTGTCGAACTATACAATAAGGTGTAGAAAAATCAAATATGTTTTTAGAAGAAAAAAGTTGACTGAATGCTCATTCATTATATAATGGAGTTAATTAAATTTCAGAAAAATGCCAAATTTTCTATTTTATTTAAATGGCTACCTTTTGGCATTTTACAATTTACAAAAAGGGGGAAAGACTGCATGGAAATGAATGGCTTGCTGTGGATCAACTTAACTGCATTCCTGATTGTAACCGCTTACGCAGCGGGTTTGTTTATCTATTTGGTAAGGACTCGTATAGCTTATATAAAACTTGGCAAAAAAGTGGAATTCGATAACCGTGTGAAAGATCGTCTTGTGAAAATAGGGGTTTATGTATTTGGACAGAAGAAGCTCTTTAAAGATAAGAAAAGCGGAATCATACATGCCATGTTATTTTATGGTTTCATCTTAGTGCAATTTGGGGCACTGGACTTCTTCATTAAAGGCTTAAGACCGGGATGGCATTTACCGTTTGGCCCTGTTTATCCGGCCTTTACTTTCTTCCAGGAAATTGTGACGCTTACCGTTCTTGTCGCAATCCTATGGGCGGCTTACCGTCGTTATGTCGAGAAGCTCGTTCGCTTGAAAAGGGATTTCAAAGCAGGATTGGTTGTCATCTTCATTACTGGAATCATGATTACCGTGTTACTGGGGAATGGAATGGGAATGATTTGGCATGAACACGATGCAACTTGGTCAGAGCCAGTCGCATCAAGCATTGCTTTCCTTTTTGGCTGGATGGGAACAGCAGCGGCAACAGTTGTTTTTTATGTAGCTTGGTGGCTGCATTTACTGATCATATTATCGTTCCTTGTTTATATCCCGCAATCTAAGCATGCCCACTTGATTGCCGGTCCGATAAATGTATTCCTCAATCGTCTGGACAATCCGGGAAAATTGAAGCCGGTTGATTTGGAAGAAGAAGTTTTCGACAAAGAAGGCAATCAATATTACGGCGCCAAATATATCGAAGACTTGACGCAATATCAAATGGTGGACCTCTATGCCTGTGTGGAGTGCGGGCGTTGTACGAATATGTGCCCTGCTACTGGTACCGGTAAAATGCTGTCACCGATGGATATCATCATCAAGATGCGTGACCATTTAACAAATACAGGCGCTGCTGTTACAACGAAGCAGCCATGGGTGCCATCTTTTGTTTTTGGTAATACGGAGGGAAATAAGATAGCTCTAGCGAGTGCCGCAAAGGGGGCGCAGGAATCAGCTGCAGCGACCGAAGCATACAGTCCGAGCCTGATTGGCGAAGTCATTACGGAAGAAGAACTTTGGGCATGTACGACTTGCCGGAACTGTGAAGATCAATGCCCGGTAATGAATGAACATGTCGACAAAATCATCGATATGCGCCGTTATCTGGTATTGACAGAGGGCAGGCTGGATCCTGATGCACAACGTGCCATGACAAATATCGAACGTCAAGGAAACCCGTGGGGGCTTAACCGTAAAGAGAGAGAAGATTGGAGAAGCCTTCGGGAAGATGTCAGCGTTCCTACCGTGAAGGAATTACAAAAGGCAGACGAGGAATTCGAATATTTATTCTGGGTAGGTTCAATGGGATCATACGATAACCGAAGCCAGAAGATTGCCCTTTCCTTTGCAAAATTATTGAATGAGGCGGGCGTCAAATTTGCAATCCTCGGAAATAAGGAGAAAAACTCAGGGGATACTCCTCGTCGATTGGGAAATGAGTTTGTTTTTCAAGAGCTTGCCATGAAGAATATAGAAGAATTCCAGAAGAATGAAATCAAGAAAATCGTAACGATCGATCCGCATGCATACAATATTTTTAAGAATGAGTATCCGGATTTTGGCTTGGAAGCTGAAGTGTATCACCATACTGAATTGTTAGCCAAACTTGTAAGTGAAGGCAGATTGGTGCCTCAGTATCCAGTGAATGAAACGATTACATTCCACGATTCCTGTTATTTGGGAAGGTACAATGAAGTATATAGCCCGCCGCGTGAAATTTTACAATCCATTGACGGTGTGAAACTTATTGAGATGGAGCGTAACCGTGAAAAAGGGATGTGCTGTGGAGCTGGAGGCGGTTTGATGTGGATGGAAGAGGAAACAGGAAACCGCATCAATGTGGCACGTACTGAACAAGCACTCGCCGTCAGTCCAACAGTGATCAGTTCCGGATGTCCTTATTGCCTGACCATGCTATCTGATGGGACGAAAGCAAAAGAAGTTGAGGAAAATGTTAAAACGTATGATGTAGCTGAACTGCTCGAAAAAGCGGTCATTGGTGAAAATAAATCGATTGCATCTTAATTTAAAACGGAATGCCTGCTTCTTCTATATGGAATGAGTCAAATGGAAGCAGGCAATTTTTAAATATTTACAAACTAAATATTTTAATTTTTGTAAAAATTATGTAAGATGATATTAAGCGCTTACAAAACGATTTTTTTTAACTTCATATTGAGCGAGCGTTCAATCAATGTTATTGAAGGGGGAAATAATGATGGCAAAAACAGTGATTATTAGTGGTGTGAGAACACCTTTTGGTAAATTTGGCGGCGGTCTTAGCAGTTTGACAGCATCTCAGCTTGGTGGAATAGCAATCAAAGAGGCACTTGATCGGGCAGGGGTTGAAGGCGGGCAAGTAGGCGAGGTCATCATGGGGAATGTACTTCAAGCGGGCCAAGGTCAAATACCGTCACGACAGGCAGCACGTCATGCTGGAATGCCTTGGGAAGTGAAGACGGAAACCATTAATAAAGTATGCGCATCAGGACTTCGCAGTGTTACATTGGCTGATCAGATCATTCGCTTAGGTGAAGAAGAAATCATTGTTGCCGGAGGAATGGAATCGATGAGCAATGCGCCTTATATTCTTCCGAAAGCAAGGTGGGGCCTAAGGATGGGAGATTCCCAACTTAAGGATACCATGATTTCGGATGGACTTAGTTGCAGCTTTACAGGCGTTCATATGGGAACTTACGGAAACAGTACTGCCGAAGATCTTGAAATCACCCGTGAGGAACAGGATAGCTGGGCTTACGAGAGTCATCAAAAAGCGATAAAAGCAATCGATGGCGGTATTCTTGCAGAAGAAATCATTGCCGTACAGGTGCCGGTGCGAAAAGGCGAACCAATTACCATCGAACATGATGAAGGCCCAAGAAAAGATACATCTGCCGGGAAGTTAGCTAAATTAGGTCCAGCTTTTAATAATGAGGGAACCATTACGGCAGGTAATGCACCTGGCGTCAATGATGGGGCAGGAGCACTCGTATTGATGAGTGAGGAACGTGCGGAAAAAGAAGGGAAAACGCCTTTTGCCTATATTGTGGCTCATGCAGAAGTGGCAGTGGAAGCAAAGGACTTCCCTAAAACGCCAGGTTTGGTCATAAATGAAATCCTGAAGAAGACAGGTAAATCGATAGAGGATATTGATTTATTTGAAGTGAACGAAGCATTTGCAGCGGTTGCACTCGCCAGTGGAAAAATTGCCAACATCGAGCCTGGAAAAGTGAATGTTAACGGCGGTGCTGTAGCATTAGGTCACCCAATCGGGGCAAGTGGTGCTCGCATCATCATTACGCTGATGCATGAATTGAAACGCCGCGGAGGAGGATTGGGCATCGCAGCGATCTGTAGTGGAGGCGGGCAGGGAGATGCCATTTTAATCGAAGTGCCAAAACAAGGATGATAGTTTCATAGATAAATGAGGAGGGGTTTTCATGAGCATTCAAAAAGTGATGGTCATTGGTGCGGGACAGATGGGATCTGGCATTGCCCAGGTTTGTGCAATGAGCGGTTATGAAGTACTTTTACACGATTTAAAAGAAGAATATGTAGAAAAGGGACTAGGGACAATTACCAAGAATCTTTCCCGTCAAGTAGAAAAAGGGAAAATGGGGCCCGGGGATAAAGATGCAATCCTTTCCCGTTTGACATCATCGACGGATTTAAAAAATGCAGCTGCCGTTGATTTAGTGATTGAAGCGGCAGTGGAAAATATGGAAATAAAAACAAAAATATTCGCCGAGCTGGATGAAATCACGCCGCAGCAGGTCATTCTTGCATCCAATACTTCTTCGCTTCCGATTACTGAGATAGCCGCTGCCACGAATAGGCCGGAAAAGGTAATTGGCATGCATTTTATGAACCCCGTTCCAGTCATGAAGCTGGTTGAGATCATCCGTGGCCTTGCTACATCGGATGAAGTTTATAAAGAGGTTGAAAAGATGGCTGAAACCTTGAACAAGGTACCGGTGGAAGTCAATGATTTTCCAGGTTTTGTAGCGAATCGGATTTTGATGCCGATGATCAATGAGGCCATCTATACACTTTATGAGGGCGTCGCTACTAAAGAGGCGATTGACGATGTAATGAAGTTGGGAATGAACCATCCCATGGGCCCGCTTACGCTAGCTGACTTCATTGGGCTCGATACATGCTTATACATAATGGAAACCCTTCACCAGGGGCTGGGAGACGATAAATACCGACCGTGTCCGCTGTTAAGGAAATATGTGAAAGCAGGGTGGCTAGGCAAGAAAGCAGGACGTGGATTTTATGAATATAACCAATCATAGAAAGCATTTGCAGCTAGGGAGGAGTGAAGGAATGGATTTCAAGTTTACCGAAGAACAGGAAATGATGCGGAAGATGGTAAGCAATTTTGCAGAAAATGAGATTACACCTCATATCGAGACAATGGAAAGGGGAGTGTTTCCAAAAACGATCCTGCAAAAAATGGGTGGGCTTGGTTTGATGGGAATCCCCATTCCAGAAAAATACGGTGGCGCAGGTATGGATTTCATGTCGTATATCATCGCCATCAATGAGATTTCCAAAGTAAGTCCAACTCTTGGTGTCATACTGTCCGTTCATACTTCTGTTGGCACAAATCCAATCGTTTATTTTGGAACGGAAGAGCAGAAGCAAAAATATGTGCCTAAGTTAGCCGCTGGTGAATATCTGGGCGCCTTTTGCTTAACTGAGCAAAGCTCGGGTTCAGATGCCGCGAGCTTGAAATCCAAGGCAGTAGCAGTAAAGGAAGACGGAAAATATCGAATAAATGGGTCCAAGGTTTTTATCACCAACGGCGGGGAAGCGGATGTGTTTATTGTTTTTGCTTCAACCGACCCTCAGAAGGGAAGCAAGGGAATCTCTGCTTTTATCGTAGAAAAAGGGACGCCAGGCTTAATCATCGGTAAAGATGAACGTAAAATGGGCCTTCATGGTTCGAGCACCGTACAGGTGACGTTCGAGGATATGAAAGTGCCTGCTGCCAATCTCTTAGGCAAAGAAGGTGAAGGCTTTAAAATTGCAATGGCCAACTTGGATGCTGGAAGGATTGGCATTGCTTCTCAAGCTCTGGGAATTGCAGAAGGCGCCATGGAACATGCTGTCCAATATGCAAAAGACAGGGTTCAATTTGGCAAACCCATTGCAGCACAACAGGGGATCGGTTTCAAACTGTCCGAAATGGCAACAGGCATAGAAGCATCAAGGCTACTGGTCTATCGGGCGGCGTATTTACGCTCAAGTGGATTGAAGTGCAGTAAAGAAGCGGCCATGGCTAAGCTATTTGCTTCGAGGACGGCTGTCGATGTGACGATAGAAGCAGTCCAAGTGTTCGGAGGCTACGGGTATACAACAGAATATCCGGTCGAGCGCTATTTCAGGGATGCAAAGGTAACCGAAATTTATGAGGGAACGAGTGAAATACAGAGAATGGTCATCAGTAAGAGTCTATAAATACGAAAAAGACGGGGGACATGGTCATGCAATTTAAACTAACGGAAGAACATGAAATGATTAGGAAGATGGTACGCAACTTTGCCCAGAATGAAGTGGCTCCGACAGCTGCCGAGAGGGATGAAGAAGAACGATTTGACCGAGAGATTTTCGATAAAATGGCTGAACTTGGACTGACAGGGATTCCGTGGCCAGAGGAATACGGCGGAATTGGAAGCGATTACTTAGCGTATTGCATAGCGATTGAGGAACTTTCCCGCGTTTGCGCTTCTACTGGAGTGACTCTATCAGCCCATACTTCGCTTGCAGGGTGGCCAATATATAAATTTGGTTCTGAAGAGCAAAAACAAAAATACCTTCGCCCGATGGCACTGGGGGAAAAAATCGGTGCATACGGCCTTACTGAACCTAGCTCAGGCTCAGACGCAGGCGGTATGAGAACGTCCGCAAAGCTTGTAGGTGATGAATATATTATCAGCGGTTCGAAAATCTTCATTACGAACGGCGGGATTGCTGATACATATGTCGTCTTTGCATTGACAGATCCTGAATCGAAACAAAAAGGAACGAGTGCCTTTATCATTGAAAAGGACTTCCCGGGTTTTAGTGTTGGTAAAAAAGAGAAGAAGTTGGGAATCCGTTCATCACCGACCACGGAAATCATCTTTGATGAGTGCCGAGTTCCTAAAGAAAACCTTCTTGGAAAAGAAGGAGAAGGCTTTAAAATTGCGATGATGACGCTTGATGGGGGCCGTAATGGAATTGCAGCACAAGCTGTAGGCATAGCCCAAGGTGCACTGGATGCCGCAGTTGACTATGCAAAAGAGCGCGTACAATTCGGTAAGCCAATTTCTGCACAGCAAGGAATCGGTTTTAAATTGGCGGATATGGCAACGGGTGTTGAAGCTTCAAGGCTATTAACCTATCAGGCTGCCTGGTTGGAATCAGTGGGCCTTCCTTATGGAAAAGAGTCGGCCATGTCCAAACTCTTTGCTGGAGATACAGCAATGAAAGTGACGACGGAAGCCGTGCAGGTTTTCGGTGGTTATGGTTATACAAAAGATTACCCAGTGGAGCGGTATATGCGTGATGCGAAAATAACCCAAATCTACGAAGGTACACAGGAAATTCAAAAGCTGGTCATCTCAAGGATGATTACTAAATAGTATTGAAATCGAGGTTTTCCGATGAGGCATCGTCCTTACCGGAATACCCTTTTCAATTTCTTCGGAAGTATGTCTTTGGTAATTAATTGATGGGATTCAAAAAAGGGGTTTGAAAATGGAAAAAAGAGAAGTTCTTGCATCGGTAAAGGATGAGCGGCTGGTTGAAAAAAGGCGTACACAAATGATTAAAGGGGCGGTGACCCTTTTTAAGGAAAAGGGATTTCATCGAACGACTACCAGGGAAATTGCCAAAGCCGCTGGCTTCAGTATTGGCACGTTATACGAGTATATCCGGACCAAGGAAGATATATTATATCTCGTATGTGACTTTATCTACGATGAAGTCCAGGAAAAGCTTCAAAAAGAAATAGAACAGAGTGATGGGACACTTGAAAGTTTGAAGCTGACGATCGCTTACTTTTATAAAGTGATGGATGAAATGCAGGACGAAGTGCTGGTCATGTATCAGGAAGTGAAAGCTCTGACGAAAGATGCTTTACCTTATGTTCTGAACAAAGAAATTCGGATGGTGGGCATGTTCGAAAAGGTCATAACGAAGTGTGTTGAGAATGGGGAGCTATTGTTGACGGAAAAACAAATAAGCCTTGTTTCACATAACATTTTTGTTCAGGGACAGATGTGGAGTTTCAGAAGATGGGCTTTGCATAAAAATTACACGCTTCAAGAGTATGTTGAACTGCAGACGCAATTATTGATTCAAAATGTATCGCTTCAGAAAAGTCTCTGATATAAAAACGTTTCAATAAGGAGGAGCTAAATGAGTACAGTTGAGGTGTATAAACCGAAGAACCATATCAGATTCGTTACAGCTTCGAGTTTATTTGATGGACATGATGCATCTATCAATATAATGAGGAGAATCCTTCAGTCCAGCGGGGCGGAAGTAATTCACTTAGGACATAATCGTTCGGTGGAGGAGATCGTGAATGCTGCCATCCAGGAAGATGTTCAGGGAATAGCCATGTCATCTTACCAAGGCGGTCATGTGGAATATTTTAAATATATGTATGACCTTCTGAAAGAAAAGGGAGCCGAGCACATTCGGATTTTTGCCGGAGGTGGCGGTGTCATCATCCCGAAGGAAATTAAAGAACTCCATGATTATGGGATTGCCCGCATCTTTTCTCCTGATGAAGGGCGGGAATATGGGCTTCAAGGCATGATAAATGTATTGATGGAGGAGTGTGATTTCTCGACTGTCAAACCATCTTTACAGGAACGCTTTGATGAATTGATTGCAGGGGGAACAAATGCCATTGCCCAATTTATTACCTTTGCTGAAAATAGACTCGACGCTTCAAAGGAATCTGCGGCAGCGGTGGAGAGTCTTTTTGAGCAGATCAAGACTTCCGAAAAGAAGGTTCCTGTTCTTGGGATTACAGGGACTGGCGGCGCTGGGAAAAGTTCGTTGACTGATGAATTGATACGGAGGTTCATTAACGAAATTCCAGACGAGAAAGTCGCCATTCTATCTGTCGACCCGACCAAACAAAAAACAGGCGGTGCCCTGTTAGGTGACAGGATTAGAATGAATGCGATTTTTTCAGAGCGAGTTTATATGAGGAGCTTAGCCACGCGTCATTCAAAAAGTGAGTTGTCTTTGGCGATAAAAGATGCCATTTCAGTCGTGAAGGCAGCTGGATTCGACCTAATCATCGTTGAAACGAGCGGAATTGGTCAGGGAGATGCAGAAATTGCCGAAATATGCGATGTATCCATGTATGTAATGACGAGTGAATTCGGTGCGCCTTCACAACTCGAAAAAATCGATATGATTGATTACGCAGACTTGATAGTCATTAATAAATAT
The DNA here is from genome assembly GCF_033141925.1 of Peribacillus sp. CSMR9. Lineage (NCBI taxonomy): Bacteria > Bacillati > Bacillota > Bacilli > Caryophanales > Bacillaceae > Peribacillus > Peribacillus sp. CSMR9. Next base: position 37,569 of record NZ_JAOPHO010000022.1, on the reverse strand, counting down.
GAGCGTAAAGGCTCCGAGGATGCAAAAAACCAAGTTCAAAAACAATATCAAAGAAGCCGTACGCTTTTTGATCAAGATCCATCGGAAATGCCGGTATACGGTACAATAGCTTCCCAATTCAATGACCCAGGAACAAATGCATTATTCGCAGCACTGATTGAAAAGCTTAATGAAAAATCAGGGACGGGTTGGATTACTGCCTTTTCGAAAGAAGCGGATGTCTATAAGCAAAATGTCATCATTCCAACCGATCGCCGTTATTATTTACGTGAAATCAGTGATACGGTCAGATCGTATCATAAACGCGCCGCTGAACAAGTACGTATTGCCCGCAGGCTTTTCCAGCTTGAAGGAGCTATTGAAGCAGTTAAGGAAAATGATAGTAACGAAGGCATTCTGGCTTCTTTAGAGAATTTGAAAAAGGAAACTGCTTCAAATTTATCACCTGAATCTAAAAAAATCCTTTCTGGATGGATGGATTTAAAAGAAAAGTATGCAGGGGAGCAGTTTGTAACGAGAGTCAGGGATAAGGAAATCGTCACAAAGCTGAAAACTAAAAGTTTATCAGGTTTAATGATTCCGAGAGTATCCTTGCCTAAATATGTTGATTATGGAGAAATCTTAGGATGGGTATTCCGTGAGAATGTTCCCGGCTTCTTTCCTTACACAGCGGGAGTCTTTCCATTCAAGCGTGAAGGGGAAGACCCGAAGCGGCAGTTTGCCGGTGAAGGATCGCCCGACCGGACCAACAGGCGTTTTCATTATTTGTCAAAGGATGATAATGCTAAACGGCTAAGTACGGCTTTCGATTCTGTAACTTTATATGGCGAGGATCCTGATCATCGGCCTGATATCTATGGAAAGGTAGGGGAAAGCGGAGTCAGTATCTGTACGTTGGATGACATGAAAAAGCTTTATGCAGGCTTTGACCTTTGCCACCCCTCAACCTCTGTATCCATGACCATCAATGGACCGGCACCGATCATTTTGGCCATGTATATGAATACGGCAGTCGATCAGCAGATTCAACGGAAAGAAGAAGAGCTAGGCCGCCCCCTTACGGATGCCGAAGCAGAAGAAGTGCAGGCTTATACTCTTCAAACGGTACGCGGAACCGTTCAAGCGGATATTCTGAAGGAGGACCAAGGCCAGAATACTTGCATCTTCTCTACGGAATTTGCCTTAAGGTTAATGGGAGATATCCAAGCATATTTCATTGATCGGAAAGTCAGGAACTACTACTCTGTCTCCATTTCTGGCTATCACATTGCTGAAGCGGGTGCCAATCCCATTTCACAGCTGGCTTTTACATTAGCGAATGGCTTTACTTACATCGAATATTATTTAAGTCGCGGAATGAATATTGATGACTTTGCCCCGAATTTGTCATTCTTCTTCTCAAATGGGCTCGACCCGGAATATACGGTTATCGGGAGGGTGGCAAGAAGGATTTGGGCGACAGTCATGCGGGATAAATATGGTGCGAATGACCGTAGCCAGAAGCTGAAATACCACATACAGACTTCAGGGCGCTCCCTTCATGCGCAAGAAATTGATTTTAATGATATTAGAACGACACTACAGGCTTTAATGGCACTACAGGACAACTGTAACTCGCTGCATACTAATGCGTACGATGAAGCCATCACGACGCCTACTGAAGAATCCGTACGACGGGCAATGGCCATACAAATGATCATTACAAAGGAGCATGGGCTCTCAAAAAATGAAAACCCGATGCAAGGTGCCTTTATCGTAGAGGAATTGACGGATCTGGTTGAAGAAGCTGTACTGCAAGAGTTCGATCGGATCAATGATCGAGGCGGGGTGTTGGGTGCTATGGAGACACAGTATCAACGCGGGAAAATCCAGGATGAATCCATGCATTACGAAATGAAAAAGCATACGGGTGAATTGCCGATCATTGGGGTCAATACGTATTTGAACCCCAATCCTCCTTCCGAGGAAGCTGTGAACAGCATGGAAATTGCCCGTGCAACAAAGGAAGAAAAGGAAGGGCAAATCATAAATCTCCGGGCATTCCAGGAAAGAAATAAGGAGTTCACGGATGAGGCGCTAACTAAACTGAAATTGGCAGCCATGAATGGGGAAAATATCTTTGCTGAACTGATGAACTGTGTGAGAGTGGCCAGTCTTGGCCAGATAACCAGGGCGCTATATGATGTAGGCGGTCAGTATCGAAGAAATATGTAGAGCAAGAAGGGGGGGCACCGATTTTTAGGGGCCCCTTTTTTAAATAATTTCCGTCTTTTTTAACAAAATGAAGATTTTACCTTATAATTATTTGGAAAAGGGGCATAAATGAAGAATCAGCCCTATTGGAGTTGAGAAAATGAACCTGAAAATGATTGGGAAAATCATAGGTTACATTCTTGCCATCGTTATTTTAATTGAATTGTATGAGCATCAATTGGGTGCCATCTCTTTTTTTATCCTGACTGTTGTATTTTTTACGGCAGCCTTTCGTCAGAAATCGAAAAAAGAAAGTGCATGATTTTTTCTGCTTAAGGGTTCCGGTGAAAGATAGACATTTAGGTAAATCTGTGAAAGTATCAGATAGAACTAGCATAAACCCATTTAGATTGTTTATAATGGAGTATATGTCTAGCAGGAATTGTCGTTATTTTATCGAAATACTGTTTTAGATTATTTTTTTATGTGAAAAAACACGGAATTCAGTGTTTGAATAGAGAAGGGAAGTGCGGAATTTGAGTTTAAAAGAACACTCAAAAGAGCAATTATTGGAAATGTCCTTAATAGAGATGGCATATGATTTGTTGGTGGAAAGAAATGAACCGATTCCATTTAAAGACTTAATAAGCGAATTAGCTTCGCTGCACCATTTATCTAAAGCGCAAGTGGCAAAGAAAATTGCACAATTCTATACGGATTTAAATGTGGATGGCCGCTTCACTTCACTTGGGGACAACCGCTGGGGATTGAAAACATGGTATCCAGTTGACCAAATCGAAGAAGAAGTCGTGCATGTTGTAAAACCTAAAAAGAAAAAGAAAGCTAAAAAGGCTGCTGTCGTTCTCGACGATTTCGATGAACTTGAAGACGAAGATCTTGACTTTGAAGAAGATGTCGATGATCTGGATGAGGATGAAGATGACGACGATGATGATATTCTAGGTTCTCCAGTTATTGACGAAGTGCTTTTGGATGATGACGTGGATGATGATGACGATCTGGAAGAAGAAATAATTGAAGATGAAGCATTTGTCCTGGAAGATGATGAGGACGAAGATGAAGACGAAGACGAAGAAGAGTTGAAAGAAGAGAATGACAAATAAATAATCGCCCTTGACTTTTTGAGGCGAAATTTGTAGAATCATTTTTGGGCTCCTTAAAAAAGGACACAATGATTAAATTATATCGCTCCCTTACTTTTATTGTAAGCGGAGCGTTTTTGTTTTTAATGATGGAATGAATAAATGACATCATTTTTTTATTTTTAAAAATGATTTCTCTTAGAATTGTAAAAACTATAGAGAACATATTTATGTTAACTGTCATTTAAGGAAATTTATTCTTGTTCATGTATCCTGCATGACTCTCACTAAAAACCTTTAAGTGATTAATGGTTTGTACAGATTTTATGGTTATAGCTTTAACCGCCTGTGTGGCGGAAGATTTGATGCAGGTTCAGATTAAATGATGTGAAGAACGGCATTCGAAGAAAACAATCTATAGGAGGATATAAGATGACAAAATATATTTTTGTGACAGGTGGAGTAGTTTCTTCCTTAGGAAAAGGGATAACTGCAGCTTCTTTAGGTAGACTTTTAAAAAATAGGGGATTGAATGTTACGATCCAGAAGTTTGACCCTTATATTAACTTGGATCCTGGTACGATGAGTCCATATCAACATGGTGACGTGTTTGTAACAGATGATGGTGCTGAAACGGATTTGGATCTTGGGCATTATGAGCGTTTTATTGATATCAACCTTGGTAAACACAGCAATGTGACTACAGGTAAAATTTATTCAACCGTCCTGAGAAAAGAACGCCGTGGTGATTATTTAGGTGGAACAGTTCAAGTCATTCCCCATATCACGAATGAAATTAAAGAACGGGTTTTCCGTTCAGGTAATGAAACGAATGCCGATATAGTCATTACTGAAATTGGTGGTACTGTAGGGGATATTGAGTCTCTTCCGTTCCTTGAAGCGATTCGCCAAATTAAAAGTGATATCGGGATCAATAATGTTATGTATATCCACTGTACACTGGTCCCTTACATCAAAGCTGCTGGTGAAATGAAAACAAAACCGACACAGCATAGTGTAAAAGAATTACGCAGTCTTGGCATTCAGCCGAATATCATCGTTGCACGTACAGAAAGCCCAATTTCACAAGATATGAAGGATAAAATCGCTTTATTCTGCGATATCGATAAAAATTCTGTCATCGAATGTCTTGATGCGGATACACTTTACTCCATCCCTCTTGCGCTTCAAGCACAAAATATGGACCAAATCGTTTGTGATCACTTGAAGTTGGACTGTGGCGAAGCGGATATGGAAGATTGGAAGGAACTTGTCAAAAAGGTAACTTCTTTATCAAAGAAAACGAAAATCGCTCTAGTCGGAAAATATGTTGAATTGCAAGATGCTTATCTTTCTGTTGTGGAAGCACTTAAGCATGCAGGTTACGCATTTGATGCAGATGTTGAAATCGACTGGGTGAATTCTGAAGATGTAACAAAAGAAAATGTTGCTGAACTTCTTAAAGATGCAGATGGAATCCTTGTCCCTGGTGGCTTTGGAGATCGCGGAATCGAAGGGAAAATTGCAGCGACCGAGTTTGCCCGTACGACAAAAACACCGTTCTTCGGAATCTGTTTAGGCATGCAGTTGGCATCCATTGAATATGCACGCAACGTCCTAGGATTGCCAGAAGCGCATTCAGCTGAAATTAAGGAAGATACTCCAGATCCAATCATCGATCTTCTTCCTGAGCAAAAGGATGTAGAAGATTTGGGCGGAACACTGCGTCTTGGTCTGTATCCATGTAAGCTTATCGAAGGAACTAAAGCATACGAAGCATATAATGATGAGGTTGTTTATGAACGTCACCGCCACCGTTATGAGTTTAATAACCACTACCGTCAGGCTATGGAAGAGGCAGGATTTGTCTTCTCCGGTACAAGCCCAGATGGCCGTCTGGTTGAAATCGTTGAATTGAAAGATCATCCTTGGTTTGTGGCTTCCCAATTCCATCCGGAATTCACGTCACGCCCTAACCGTCCACAGCCGCTATTCCGTGACTTTGTCGGTATGTCTTTAAAGAGCAGCAAAAAACTTTAAAAAATAAAAAAACAGCCCATGTGGCTGTTTTTTTTGTTTAAGATAATTTATCATTCTTCATCTTCATATTCTTTTATGATTTCTTCAAGAGTGAATTTAATCCCATAATAAGCGAAAAGAGCGGCAATGAGGGTAGGGTACCCATATCGATTTCCAGTTTCATCGGGGATCAACCCTCGTTGCATACGTAAGTCTATATGTACGTCTGCCAACTCTAGAAGGGACTCCTCTTTAGAAGGAACGGATGTAGAAACTGCAACAAATGGTATATCATTTTCCTTTAGTTGTTTTGCCAGCATCAATGCTTCAAAATCATCTGAATGGCGAGTGAATATAAGAAATCGATCTTCCCTGGACATAGTTTCTCCCAATTCAAATCTTTTTGCCTTAGGAAAAGGTTCTGCCCCATCCAAAGCCTCCGACGTGACGCCCTGCATTTCACCAAATCCGTGAATGAACACTGAGCCATCCCCAATCGCCGCCTGAGCCAGCAGGCGGCCGGCATCCTCCATTTCAAAGGCTTCATTTTCAATCATTTTTTTAAATAAACCGCTTATCTGTGTCGAGAAAATTTTTAACATGATTAGGGACTCCTTTAAAAAATTATATCTTCATTATAAAGGACTTTCCCTTGCATTGACAGGCTTCTGGGCTTCTGATCCAAAGGGCTGAATTAACTAAATCGGTCGAAAAAACAAAAAAAATGAAAATCCTTTTAGCCATAGAGCAGGAATTTTGTTACAATTATCGAATATGAACATAGAAATCATGAATGGGGAATAAATGCGTTGGACTACAAGTAATTTGACGCAACCTATGTAATGGCCGACAAGGCTAATACATTTAATTAAATAAATCGGGTAAGGGAGAGGTGATTAAATGTCAGGGAAAATATTAATAGTTGATGATCAATTTGGGATTCGTATTTTATTGAACGAGGTTTTACATAAAGAAGGGTATGAAACATTTCAAGCCGCAAATGGCATTCAGGCCCTGGAAGTGCTAAATAATCATTCACCAGATCTTGTATTACTGGATATGAAGATTCCCGGAATGGATGGCATTGAGATATTGAAGAGGATGAAAGTGGTCGATCCGGACATCCGGGTCATAATCATGACCGCATATGGTGAACTCGATATGATTCAAGAAGCAAAGGATTTAGGTGCAATGACCCACTTTGCAAAGCCGTTTGATATTGATGATATTAGAAAAGCCGTTCGTGAATATTTACCGATACAGTCAAGTTAATGGTCTTGAAAATTTAATATTTTTGACTAAAGAATTGCCGCGGCTATCTTTTTTAAGATGGGCCGTTGTTTTTTTTGGAATAAAATTTGAAGCACGATATAGTGTATTTGTTGCTGTTTTTTTGATGTATTGATATGCTAAAAGAAGCGAGATATTCTGATTTATAAGCGTATGCTACTTTGGTTTTAGGGAATATCTAGAAAGAATTAACTTTAAAATAATTACATTCACTAGTAGGAGGAAATCAAATGCCTTTAGTTTCTATGAAAAATATGCTGAATAAAGCTCTTGAAGAAAAATATGCAGTAGGTCAATTCAATATCAATAACTTGGAATGGACTCAAGCCATTTTAGCTGCTGCAGAACAAGAAAAATCTCCAGTCATCCTTGGTGTTTCCGAAGGGGCTGCCCGTCATATGGGTGGTTTTAAAACGACTGTCATGATGGTTCAAGGATTGTTGGAAGACATGAAAATCACTGTTCCTGTGGCCATTCACCTTGACCATGGTTCAAGTTTTGATAAATGTAAAGAGGCTATCGAAGCTGGATTCACTTCAGTAATGATCGATGCTTCGCACCACCCGATTGAAGAGAATATCGAAACAACCAAGAAGGTTGTCGAATTCGCTCACGCACGTAATGTTTCTGTTGAAGCGGAAGTGGGCACAGTTGGCGGACAAGAAGATGATGTGATCGCTGATGGAGTCGTATATGCAGATCCTCAAGAATGTGAACAGTTAGTTAAAGAAACGAATGTCGATTGTTTTGCTCCAGCGTTGGGATCCGTTCACGGTCCATACAAAGGTGAACCTAACCTAGGCTACAAAGAAATGGAAGAAGTACGGGATTTAACAAACAAACCTCTTGTTCTTCATGGTGGTACAGGCATTCCTACGAAAGATATCCAAAAAGCGATTTCTCTTGGAACATCAAAAATCAATGTGAATACGGAAAATCAAATTGTGTTCACAAAAGCCGTTCGTGAAATTCTGAATAACGATGCTGAAGTATACGATCCACGTAAATACATGGTACCTGGCCGTGAAGCGATTAAAGAAACTGTCATCGGCAAAATGCGTGAATTCGGTTCAAACGGTAAAGCATAAATAACAAAAGCAATGTGGGTTTCATCCCTTAAATGTAAGATGAAATAGATGATAATTCCATTTGGGGGGGCACCCCCCTAATGGTTTCTTTTAGATGCAGACTGGAATCCGAGCTCTATTTTTTGAACAATTAGAATTCAGATAAAAAAATTGATTACATACGGAGGATATTTTATGAAATTCTTTATTGATACAGCAAACATGGAAGAAATAAAGCAAGCACACGAACTTGGCGTTTTAGCAGGTGTTACGACTAACCCGTCCCTTGTTGCAAGAGAAAAGGGAGTTTCTTTCCATGAACGGTTAAAAGAAATCACAAGCCTTGTTAAGGAATCCGTTTCTGCAGAAGTCATTGCGCTTGATTTTGAAGGAATGATGGCTGAAGCCAAGGAATTAGTTGCAATTGCACCTAATATCACGATTAAGGTACCAATGACTCCAGACGGTTTGAAGGCTGTTGCAGCTCTTACAAAACAAGGTGTCAAAACAAATGTCACCCTTATTTTCAGTGCCAACCAAGCATTATTGGCAGCTAGGGCTGGGGCAACTTATGTATCGCCATTTTTAGGACGCTTGGATGACATTGGCCAAAATGGTTTGGATTTAATTTCGGATATTGCTGACATATTTGCGATCCATGATATCAATGCTGAGATCATTGCAGCTTCTATCCGCCACCCGATGCATATTACTGAAGCGGCTCTTAAAGGGGCACATATTGCAACGATCCCTTATAAAGTTTTAATTCAACTATTCCACCACCCATTAACGGACAAAGGGATTGAAGCTTTCTTGAAGGATTGGAATTCTCGTACTGAAGCATAATGCCTTGCCGCTAAGTCGCTATAGATTGCACCGTTTTAAATAAAATTAACATAAATTAGAAATTTTTAGCTTTTTTTACATGAATTTTATAATTTTGTGTAAACTAAGGAACAGATAGTGAATGTTGTCGGATTATGCAATTTTCTTGTGGTAAAATATTACTTTTTGGAAGTAGCATCTAAGTGCTTAGCGTGGAAGGGAGTTTATTATGGAAAAACTTAAAATTGCCGGTGGCTATCCTTTAAAGGGAAGCATTCGTGTCAGCGGAGCAAAAAATAGTGCGGTTGCCCTTATCCCTGCAACAATTTTGGCGGACTCTCCTGTAACGATTGAAGGCCTGCCTGATATCTCGGATGTACAGATGCTGAAAGAGTTAATGGAGGAAATTGGCGGTGAGGTTTCCTTTGATGATGGGGAAATGACAGTGAATCCCAGCAGAATGATTTCAATGCCTCTTCCCAATGGAAGAGTTAAGAAGTTACGAGCCTCCTATTATTTAATGGGGGCGATGCTTGGTAAATTCAAAAAGGCAGTGATTGGCTTGCCTGGAGGCTGCCATTTAGGTCCTCGCCCAATAGATCAGCATATAAAGGGGTTTGAAGCGCTAGGCGCACAAGTGACGAATGAACAAGGAGCCATTTACCTTAGGGCGGACGAGCTACGGGGGGCACGCATTTATTTGGACGTCGTCAGTGTAGGGGCAACGATCAATATTATGCTTGCCGCTGTTTTGGCCAAAGGCCGCACAGTGATTGAAAATGCTGCGAAAGAACCGGAAATCATCGATGTTGCCACATTGTTGACCAACATGGGAGCGAAAATCAAGGGTGCCGGAACCGATATCATTCGTATTGATGGTGTGGAGAGTTTACATGGGTGCAAACATACGATCATACCAGATCGGATTGAAGCCGGGACTTTCATGATTTTAGCCGCTGCGGTCGGTGAAGGAATCTTGATCGATAATGTCATCCCCCAGCATTTGGAGTCATTGACTGCCAAAATGAGGGAAATGGGAATTAATATTGAAGCCGGTGATGATCAGATTTTTGTCTCACCAGGAGATAAATATAAGTCCGTTGATATCAAGACGCTGGTTTATCCCGGATTTCCAACAGATCTTCAGCAGCCCTTCACTTCACTCTTAACAAAAGCAAGCGGTTCTAGCATGGTGACCGATACGATATACGGGGCACGATTTAAGCATATTGATGAACTGCGACGCATGAATGCGAAGATCAAAGTCGAGGGCAGAGCAGGCATCATTGATGGTCCTGTCCAGCTTCATGGAGCAAAAGTGAAGGCAAGCGATTTACGTGCCGGAGCAGCTCTGGTAATTGCCGGTTTAATGGCTGAAGGGATTACCGAAGTGACCGGGCTTGAACATATAGATCGCGGATATAGCCATCTGGTTGAAAAACTTTCAGGTTTGGGAGCAACGATTTGGCGTGAAGAAATGACGCAAGAAGAGGTGGAGCAGCTTAAAAGCTGATCCCTTTTCTTGTTACCCCATTGTGTTACTATATATGATATAATGTGTTATACTAATATATAAATAAATCATGCTAGTGTACATGAGGGGGAACCGGAAATGGAAAGAAGTTTATCGATGGAGCTTGTCCGCGTAACAGAGGCGGCGGCACTAAATTCTGCTCGTTGGATGGGAAGAGGAATGAAAGACGAAGCAGATGATGCAGCAACAACTGCAATGAGGGATGTTTTCAATACAATACCCATGCAAGGGACGGTTGTAATCGGTGAAGGGGAAATGGATGAAGCGCCAATGCTTTATATTGGTGAAAAGCTTGGTACTGGTCTTGGGCCACTAGTGGATGTTGCAGTTGATCCTTTGGAAGGAACGAACATCGTTGCATCTGGCGGCTGGAATGCATTGGCTGTATTGGCGATAGCAGATAAGGGGAACTTGCTTCATGCCCCGGATATGTATATGGATAAAATAGCCGTTGGTCCCGAGGCTGTTGGTCAGATTGATATCAATGCTTCTGTGTTGGACAACCTGAAAGCTGTAGCCAAGGCAAAAAATAAAGATATCCAAGACGTAGTCGCAACAGTTTTGAACCGTGATCGTCATTCGAAGATCATTCACGAACTTCGTGAGGCAGGGGCACGTATCAAGTTGATCAACGATGGAGATGTAGCAGGTGCCATCAATACGGCCTTCGATCTTACCGGTGTTGACATCTTATTCGGATCTGGCGGAGCTCCAGAGGGAGTTATTGCAGCTGTTGCCTTGAAATGCCTCGGAGGAGAAATTCAAGGTAAACTTATTCCTCAAAGTGATGAAGAAGTGGAACGCTGTGTAAAAATGGGCCTTGAATTAGGAAGAGTCCTCAGAATGGAAGACCTTGTTCGCGGAGATGACGCAATTTTTGCTGCAACAGGTGTGACTGATGGAGAGCTTTTACGAGGTGTACAATTTAAAGGAAATTACGGCGAAACACAATCCGTAGTCATGCGTGCTAAATCTGGAACCGTTCGTTTCATTGATGGACGTCACAGTCTTAAAATTAAACCGAATGGTCTGATTGACTAAGAACGTTTTTTAGAAAAGATCACAGCTAAAAAGCGAGCGGGTTCATCGCTCGCTTTCTCTTTTAAAAAATTTAAGTTGAATAATTAAAATAAAAAAAGTAAAATAAAGCTTGGTTTACTATTAATTGATTTATATATAAAATCTGCCCTTTCACTCCAAACTTCAAGAAGCCTTCAAATAATTTTCTTCTTTACATGTAAAAATGTATCATCCTTTCTAAGAAAACTCTGGTCGGGTACATGGATTGCGGTTTTTCTTCCATCTAACAAACCATTTCTTTTTCAGTATGGGTGAAAACGTTTAATTAATAAAAGTGTGGTGTCATAATGAATTTAACTATTTCTAATTTAGAAAACATGAAACTAAAGGATCTCTATGAGCACGCGCGTGAATATAAAGTTTCCTATTACAGCAAACTTTCAAAAAAGGAACTTATTTTCGCTATCCTGAAAGCACAAGCTGAGCAGGATGGTCTCCTATTCATGGAGGGTGTTTTAGAGATCATCCCTTCCGAGGGCTTCGGTTTCTTGCGTCCAATTAATTATTCTCCAAGCTCGGAGGATATTTATATTTCTGCTTCACAGATCCGCAGATTCGATTTGCGAAATGGAGATAAAGTGTCCGGTAAGGTAAGACCTCCAAAAGAAAACGAGCGCTATTATGGATTGCTGCATGTTGAAGCCGTCAATGGCGATAATCCGGAATCGGCTAAGGAGCGTGTACATTTTCCAGGCTTAACACCGCTGTATCCAAACAGACAAATTAAACTGGAAACGACACCGAAGAACTTATCAACTAGAATTATGGATGTCTTGGCACCGGTAGGTTTTGGACAGCGTGGTCTGATTGTCGCACCGCCAAAAGCTGGTAAAACGATGCTTATCAAAGAAATTGCCAATGCGATAACCACGAACCATCCTGAATCGGAATTGATTGTACTATTGATCGATGAACGCCCGGAAGAAGTGACGGACATTGAACGCTCCGTTGCTGGAGACGTGGTGAGTTCAACGTTCGATGAAGTGCCTGAAAACCATATAAAGGTGGCAGAGCTAGTGTTGGAAAGAGCTATGCGCCTTGTGGAGCATAAACGGGATGTCATCATTTTAATGGATAGCATTACCCGGCTTGCCCGTGCTTATAACCTTGTCATTCCGCCGAGCGGGCGTACACTATCCGGAGGGATTGACCCTGCTGCATTCCATCGTCCAAAACGCTTTTTCGGTGCGGCGAGGAATATCGAGGAAGGCGGCAGCTTGACGATCCTTGCTACGGCATTGGTAGACACGGGTTCGAGAATGGACGATGTCATTTATGAGGAATTTAAAGGTACGGGTAATATGGAACTGCATTTAGATCGTGCCCTTGCCGAAAGACGTATCTTCCCGGCAATCGATATCCGTCGCTCAGGCACTCGTAAAGAAGAATTGTTAATTCCGAAAGATCGCCTGGATAAATTATGGGCTATTAGGAAAACGATGTCAGATTCACCTGATTTCTCAGAGAAATTCCTTCGCCGTCTAAAACAGACAAAAGGTAATGAAGAGTTTTTCAGTAAGTTGGATGAAGAGATGTCAGAAATGAAAAAGGGACCAGCGAGCGTTAAACGTTCTTAAACAGTGAAAGAAACAAACTGTTGCACAACTAGTCTTAAGTTGCTATAATGGGTTCATGTGTTTTTACAATAAATGTGAGGGTGCTTTTCCCTCACCTTGAAGTATATAACTCTGTTTCGAATGATTCAGGGCAGAAGGAGCTGAAAAGAATGAAAACTGGAATTCATCCAAATTATAAACTTTCAAAAGTATCTTGCTCTTGCGGAAACACTTTTGAAACTGGTTCAGTTAAAGAAGAGATCAAAGTTGAGACTTGTTCAGAGTGCCACCCATTCTATACTGGTCGTCAAAAATTCGCTGAAGCTGGCGGACGTGTTGATCGTTTCAACAAAAAATACGGTATTAAATAAGCCGGACTTTTTAAAAAACAGGCAAGTATTTTTCTTGCCTGTTTTTTATTTTCTGTAAACAGGTAAGAATTTTTATAAAGCCGGGTCCACTTCAATTATGGCTAAGGGATCGACAGGTGGAAGGGAGTAGCTGTTTCCATGTATGTAATGAAACAAACAGGCTGGATTGAGCTTATTTGCGGAAGCATGTTTTCAGGTAAATCTGAGGAATTGATTAAACGAGTCAGCCGTGCTCAATTTGCTAAAGAGCAAATAGCTGTATTTAAACCGGCTATAGATAATCGCTATGCGGAAGAGGCTGTCGTATCGCACAATGGCTCTTCTGTGATGGCAAAACCGATTGCCCATTCAACTGATATTTTTAAGCATTTGGACAAGCCCCTGGATATCATTGCTATAGATGAAGTGCAATTTTTTGATCATGAAATTATCGGGGTTGCCCAGCATCTTGCGGACAGCGGTTATCGAGTAATTATGGCTGGACTCGATCAAGACTTCAGAGGTGAACCATTCGGTCCTATGCCTGTTCTATTGTCGCTAGCAGAATCAGTGACTAAGCTGCAGGCTGTGTGTGAAGTGTGCGGTTCACCTGCGAGCAGGACACAGCGATTGATAGATGGGGCGCCGGCCTCCTATGATGAGCCGATCATCCTTGTGGGTGCATCTGAATCATACGAGCCCCGCTGCCGCCATCATCACGAAGTTCCAGGTAAGCAGGCTGTCGGGATTAAAGAACATATTTGAATGATGGTGCCCTAGGATCGATTGAGATCTTAGGGTGCTTTTTTATGAAGAAATGGTTAAGAAATTGAGTTTATTCTGAAAGCGGATAAGCCATGTTGAAAAAACTTTCTAAAGGCATTCAGGTGGTAAGACCAATACATGGAAGGGAAATAAAAGATAAATATTGCCCCATTTTGGGAAGGCTAACTTAGGAAATGTCCTTGTTTAGCTAGTCAAAATGGAGGGAAAAAATATGAAATCAATACTGGTTTTTATGATGGCCTTTTTTCTTGCTGCACTAACAGCATGCGGTCAAAATGACAATGCAATAAATAATGATTCGGAATATGGCGATCAATCCCGGGATGGAAAAGATTTTGTTGGCAAAGGTTTAAAACGTATGTCTAATAATGATTGGGACAATGAAACGGAACGGCCATCGGATCAAGTCCTAAACACTCCGCATCAAACATCGAATAATTCCCCTTCCATGGGGCAGGAAATTGATAAAATCCGAGAGGTCGTTAAGTCGAAAACTAATTATGAAGCGGGCAACGTGTGGTTAAATGGCAATACCATACATGTTACGGTCCATGATAAAGGCGAAATCAAGACGGAAGAGAAAAGAAATAAGGAAAAGCGGCGAATTCAAGACATGATAACCAGGGTTGTGCCCCAATATAAAATAGATGTTAAGTTAAAGAAATAACCACAATTTTGAATCCTCTTTGACGTTGATTATTCACCTATACTATAATTAACCTAGAAGTGAACTGAGCTGGGGCACTGAACTACTTATTTATAGTTAGAAAAGATGGATTACTTCCAATTCGTTTCAGATGTTTTGGAAAATTATGAGGTGAATAATTTGTTTGATCGATTGCAAGCAGTAGAAGATAGATATGAAAGATTGAATGAACTATTAAGTGACCCGGAGATCATTAATGACAATAAGAAGCTAAGGGAATATTCTAAGGAGCAATCCAGTATTCAAGAGACCGCATCGACTTATAAAGAATATAAAGCGGTTCGTGAGCAACTTCAGGAAGCTAAGGCTATGCTGGAGGACAAACTTGATGCGGATATGCGTGAAATGGTAAAAGAAGAGATCAATGAACTCGAAGAGACCATACAAGGCCTTGAGGATAAACTGAAAATATTGCTCATTCCGAAAGACCCTAACGATGATAAGAACGTAATCATGGAGATCCGCGGAGCGGCAGGCGGAGATGAAGCGGCTTTATTTGCAGGTAGCTTATACCGAATGTATAGCCGTTTTGCAGAGGTGCAGGGTTGGCGGACTGAAGTCATTGAAGCAAGTCCTACCGGGCTTGGAGGCTACAAGGAAATCATATTCATGATTAATGGCAATGGCGCTTATTCAAAATTGAAATTCGAAAATGGAGCCCATCGGGTTCAGCGAGTGCCTGAAACTGAATCAGGTGGACGGATTCATACATCTACAGCAACGGTTGCCGTTTTACCCGAAGCTGAGGAAGTGGAAGTCGAGATCCATGATAAGGATGTTCGTGTCGATACCTTTGCATCAAGCGGTCCTGGAGGGCAAAGTGTCAATACGACCATGTCAGCGGTGCGATTGACTCATATTCCGACTAATACGGTCGTATCCTGTCAAGATGAAAAATCACAAATCAAGAACAAAGAAAAAGCGATGAAGGTTTTGCGTGCCAGGGTGTATGATAAAATCCATCGCGAAGTGCAGGCGGAATATGATCAAAATAGGAAGCTTGCTGTTGGTACGGGCGATCGTTCCGAAAGGATTCGCACGTATAACTTCCCGCAAAACCGCGTTACTGACCACCGCATTGGTTTAACGATTCAAAAGCTGGATCAAATCATGGAAGGTAAACTGGATGATGTCGTGGATGCTTTAATCATGGAAGACCAATCTTCAAGGCTGGAAAATGCAGATGAATAATTCTGGCCTGAAAGTGTTTGAAGCCCTTAAGTGGGCTTCTTCTTTTTTAAAGGAAAATGATCGTGACGCCAATGCAGGGGAAATCCTGTTACAGCATTTATTAAAACAAACTCGCTCCCAGCTACTAGCCAACCTTCATGATGAGCTTAGTGAAGATGATTTTGGACAATTTAAGGCAGCTATTGAGCTTCACGCTGATGGAACACCCATCCAATATATAATAGGCAGTGAAGAATTTTATGGACGGACCTTCTTTGTAAATGAGGAAGTGCTGATACCGAGACCTGAAACAGAAGAATTGATTTATTATACATTACGTAAACTCCCGGCCATTTTTATGGAGGGACAGAAGCTCCGATTAGCGGATATTGGGACGGGCAGCGGTGCTATCGCCATTACGATGAAACTTGAAAAAACAAGCTTGTTGGTGATGGCCACGGACATAGCAGATCCTTCACTTGAAGTAGCGAGGGAAAATGCCGAATCACTTGGTGCCGAAGTGCAGTTCATGCAGGGTGATTTGCTTCAGCCTTTCATTAACACGAACCAGAAGGTGGACATCCTTTTATCGAATCCGCCATATATACCAAATGATGATCAAAAATCCATGTCTGTAGTCGTAACAGGCCATGAACCACATCGTGCATTATTTGCTGGTGTCGACGGGCTGGATTTTTACCGCCGTTTTATGGAACAGTTACCTCTAATCATGAAGGTGCCTGGACTGATCGGTTTTGAAGTGGGTACTGGACAGGGTCAGGCGGTTGCCGATTTATTGAAGCGAACCTTTCCCGCCGCAGAAGTATCCATTGTAAATGACATTAACGAAAAAGATAGAATGGTCTTTGCCGTATTAAAATAATTCGTCTCTTCTTTGGGACGGAAAGCGAGTGCCCTGCGTTCCAATCAACGTTCTAATAGTGCAAACCCTCAAAAAACAGTGTGCAAAAAAATCAATAAAATATCGAGTTGGTCTACAGTCTGGATCCGTCTCTACTTAGAGGCGGTTTTTTTATAATCTCCCCCCTCACTATCCAATTGGAATCTATATTTCCAACTATCAACTTTTTTGATTTTTACTAGTTTAAGATAGCTGGAAAATGGTGAGACTAATTCATGTGAGGGGGCGAAGGCGATGAAAACTAAACATTTAGCCATTATTTATCTATTAATCTTAACTATAGGAACGATCGTAAGTATATATATGCCTAAAGCGGAAATGGTCGGTGCAGAGGAAACGATGGTGATCCCGGATGAGGCGATTCGTCTGCGGATACTTGCTAATAGTGATACAGAAGAGGATCAATCGGTTAAGCGGCTGATTAGGGACGAGGTAAATAAAGATATCACAAAGTGGGTCGAGGAGCTTACTTCTTTGGATGACGCGAGGGATGTGATCACCTCACATCTACCGGATATCCAGGCCACGGCTGAGGCGGTTATAAAGGAACATGGTTTGGAACAGTCAGTAAAAGTAGATTTTGGACAAGCGGAATTTCCAACAAAACTTTACGGGCAGTATTTATATCCGGCAGGGGATTATGAAGCTGTGATCATTACACTGGGTGAAGGGGAAGGGGCTAATTGGTGGTGTGTGTTATTTCCTCCATTATGTTTCTTGGATTTTTCAAATGGGACGGCTGTAAGTCAAAGTCCGATTGTCGAGGATGAAGAGAAAGAATCCGTAACTTCGGGAGGGAAGGCTTATGCTGCAACGAATGAAGCGAAAGAACCTGTTCAAGAGGAAGAAGTTGAAGAAAAGGTAAAAGATGAAAGTGTAAAAGAGGAAGTACCGGAAGAAACGGTAAAGGTTATCGAGCCAGAGGTAGAAGGAGAAGTGACAGAAGTAAAGGGGAACGAGGAAGTAACGGAGGAAGTCATTGATGGGAATGTTAAGGAAAACAAAGAGAAGCAGCTTGCGGCATCCAATGAACAGGGTCAACAATTATATGAAGGTGAAAAGGAGCCTGAGGTAGAAGTGAAGTCCTTATTTGCAGAAATCTTCAATGAGCTTTTTTAAGATCAGATAATTTAAAAAACATATCCACAGGGTTATTAACAAAAAATCAAAAAAGTCTGTCATTAATCTTTAATATCCACAAACTTATCCACGGATTCGATATAGTTATCCCCAATTTGTGGATAACACTTGAATTATGTGTATACTTCTTTTATACTTTCAAAGTATCTTTTAAGTAAAATTAGTAAGATATGTTGAAAATATCGTTCATATAAAAGCAATCATATAAAATAAGAAATGTTAAAAGGCGATGGTGTTAAAAATGAAAACGAAAGTTTGGTCAGTGGATAAAAATGTGGATAATTTACAAAGTTATCCCCAGATTACACAATCAGCTGAATTATTAATGGCTAATCAAGTGGTTGCCTTTCCTACAGAGACCGTTTATGGACTGGGCGCGAATGCCAAAAGTGACGAGGCGGTCAAAAAAGTGTTTGAAGCAAAAGGGCGTCCGAGTGATAATCCTTTAATCGTTCATATAGCCTCAGATGACCAGTTGTCAGGTATTGTAGAAGAGATTCCGGTAAAGGCACGGAAGCTAATGGCGGAATTTTGGCCGGGTCCTTTGACTTTGATCATGAAACGAAAACCGGGCCAGCTATCAACCCTTGTGACAGCTGGATTGGACACGGTGGCTGTCAGGATGCCAGATCATCAGGTTGCCCTCAGTCTTATTCGTGCGAGTGATTTGCCCATTGCGGCTCCAAGTGCAAATACTTCAGGAAAACCAAGCCCCACCTCAGCCAAACATGTTGAAGATGACTTGATGGGCCGGATTGCAGGCATTGTCGATGGCGGTACTACGGGTGTGGGCGTAGAATCCACAGTACTGGATTGCACTGTGGAAGTCCCTGTTATTTTAAGGCCTGGTGGGGTGACCTTGGAACAGTTGGAAGCGGTAATAGGAGAAGTTAGGCAAGATGTCGCTTTGAAGAATCAGGAAACGGCGCCAAAAGCTCCGGGCATGAAATATACCCACTATGCTCCAAAAGCCCCTCTATTTTTAGTCAAGGGTAATCAATCTTTCCTTCAGAGGCTTGTGAATGAAAAAAGAAATGACGGGTTAAAGGTAGGCATCATAACGGCTTTAGAACATCAACAGGATTATAATGCGGATTATGTGGTTGCCCCAGGTTCTTTATCGGATTTACATACAGTTGCGACAGGCTTATATGATACTTTACGACAATTTGATGAGCTGGAGGTCGATATCATTTTCAGTGAAATGTTTCCTGACTGCGGTATCGGGGCTGCTGTCATGAACCGGCTTGAGAAGGCGGCAGGTCATCAAATCATCGAGGAACATGTGTAACAAGGACTGAATTATTCTTCTATTTCTTTTAGGACATGCATAACATGTAATAGGCACGTCCGAGGGAGGATTGGAATGAATACATTTGCTGGGGAAATCATCACCTTATTGCTCATGGCATTCGCGTTGGGAATGGATGCCTTTTCCGTCGGCCTAGGAATGGGAATGTTTAAGCTAAGGTTGAGGCAAGTATTTTTTATAGGGCTGATAGTAGGTGTTTTTCATATTTGGATGCCCTTGCTTGGTATGGGGGCAGGTCGTTTCATTTCAGAAAAATTCGGGACCTTTGCTACATACGCCGGAGGTCTCTTGTTGATCATTCTTGGTATACAGATGTTCATCCCGGGTAAAAAGGGTGAAGCTGATGCCAGGGGAATTAAGATGCTGGCTCCTGTCGGGAAAGGCTTATTCATTTTTGCTTTAGGGGTAAGCCTGGATAGCTTCTCAGTAGGATTAACCCTGGGGATTTACGGTGCGAAAACGATTATAACCATTCTTTGTTTTGGGTTGGCTGCCACTCTGTTAACGTGGGGAGGGCTATTACTGGGTAGAAAAATACAGGGGGTGCTCGGAGTTTATAGTGAGATTCTTGGCGGAAGCATCCTGTGTGCGTTTGGATTAAAATTATTGTTCTCTTTTTAAATCCACTTGACCTCATACCTTTCCTTCCTCAACTGTTCCGATTATCGGGACGGTTTTTATTTTTCTCATGACATAAAGAGAGTGTTTATTTTTTTGCCTATATAGAACGGGCGATAGCTTATAATGAATAAAAAGGAGGCGTTAATATGATCCGAGTATTATTTGTATGTACAGGTAACACATGCAGAAGCCCCATGGCAGAAGCGATATTAAAAAATAAGCATATTGCAGGTGTTGAAGTGAAGTCCGCTGGTGTTTATGCTTCAGTGGGCCAGGATGCTTCCATGCATGCTAAAAATGTATTGGTTGAGAATGACATAGTGCATAATCATCATTCAACGCCTTTATCCGAGAAGGAAATGGAGTGGGCGACTCATATTTTCACCATGACGGAAGGGCATAAAGCGGTCATTATCCGTACATATCCTAAGATGATCGATAAGACTTTTACTTTAAAAGAATTCGTTATTGACGATAAATATGATAGAGACATAATAGATCCGTTTGGCGGTTCTGAAGGCATCTATCGGGAAACCTTCAGGGAGCTGCAGGAATTAATAGAAGAATTAGTCATAAGGCTGAAAGAGTAAACAGTCTACAGGGGTGAGCGGTATGGAGGAAAGAACACATTATAAGTTTGGCTTGCGAAAAAAATTGGTTATCTTCACTACAGTCCTTGCTCTGATCACCTATTCAACCTCGGCATTTTTTATTTTCGTGATCCATCCAATGTTTTTTGAAAAAACGAGTTCGCTAAGTTTTAGTGTAGGGACGCTTTTATTAGGCATATTGTGGTCGGGGATTCTTTCGTTTTTTGCTTCTGGTCTTATTACTAAACCACTAAAAAGACTAGAAAAAGCCGTATTAAGTGCTGCTGATGGAAGTATAAACGAAGAAGTGGTGTTATCGAAGACGGATGATGAAATCCGTTCATTAGGCACTGCTTTCAATCATATGCTTTCTAACCTTAAGGACATGGTTCGGAATATTGAAGAGAATTTCCGTGAGACCAACAAAAAGGTCCTCCATATCTCTCAAGAATCTTCAAAAGCATCCGAACAGGCAGATAATATAGCAAGAACCATAGAGGAAATCTCAAAAGGGGCGGATACATCTGCCGCTTCCATCATGAATACTGCTGAATCCATTGATGATGTCGTCATGATTGCCAAAAAGGTTCAAAGCAAAGCACAGGAATCCGTTGGACTATCCAGTGATATGGCTACAGAACTTGTTCAGAGCAAAGCGGTAGTCAATTCCTTGGTTCATGGCATTAAACAATTGGCTAAAGAAAATCAAAAGTCGCTGAAAACAGTCAATCGTTTAGAGGAAAATGCAAAAAAGGTGGAGCAAATCATCGAACTTGTCGGCGAGATTGCGGCACAGACGAACCTGCTGGCATTGAATGCTTCCATTGAAGCTGCACGGGCAGGAGAACATGGAAAAGGGTTCGCAGTTGTAGCCGAAGAAGTCCGGTTGTTAGCTGATCAGAGTGCAAAAGCTGTTCAGGGCATTTCGAACCTGGTTCAAAATATTCAAGTTGAGGTCCAGGCAGTTGTGAAACAAATCGGCGATCAGGTCATATCGGCAAATGAAGAAGCCCAAAAAGGGACAAATACGGATATAGCCATAGAAGGAATGACAAAAACGGTACATAATGTGGTCGTTGCAGTAAAAGATATTACTGAGCTTGTTGACCGTCAAATGGAAAGTGTAGAAGCAACATCTAGGCAGTCCCAAGAGGTGGCTGCCATTGCAGAAGAAACATCTGCTGGAGCGGAAGAAGTAACAGCTACGACGAGCGAACAAGCAATAGTCATGGAAAACGTCAAAAAATCGGCGATGGACCTTAAAGTGCAAGCGGAAAAGTTGAACGGGACCATTACACGCTTTAACACTTGACATTTTTCAGCAGGAAACCTTAGTTGGTTTCCTGCTTCTTTACGGGAGGAAAAAGGTTGGCCGTCCTTTATCTTTTCATAATTTTGTGACACAATAAAATCAAATAAAAAAGCAAGGGGAGGATTTTTGATGAAAGTTGCGATTGCTTCGGATCATGGTGGCATACATATCCGTGAAGAAATAAAGAATTTAATGAATGAATTACAGATTCCATTTGAGGACTTTGGCTGTGAATGCAGTACGTCAGTGGATTATCCGGATTATGCATTGCCGGTTGCAGAAAAAGTTGCAAAGGGTGAGTTCGATCGGGGGATTTTAATCTGTGGTACTGGAATTGGAATGAGCATTGCGGCTAATAAGGTCAAAGGGATCCGTTGTGCATTGGTTCATGATGTGTATAGTGCAAAGTTGACCCGTCAGCATAATGATACCAATATGTTAGCTATGGGGGAACGTGTCATTGGTCCGGGTCTTGCCAGGGAAATTGCACAAACATGGCTGACTTCGGAATTCGAAGGCGGACGTCATCAAAACAGGATTGGTAAGATAGCGGAGTATGAAGGTAAACACAGCTAATCGTTAAGGTTCTGGAAAAGAATTTAGAGAGTCCACTCTTTTCTTCCAATAGCAAGTTTTCTTATTGAAAGGATGCGTTTTCATGACAAGTGATGCTATATTTTCGAATGAGCTTGAGATATGGGAAAATCAGTTTCGGAAACTATTACATGAGTTTCAAGAACAGGCAGCTTTAAAAGAAAACCAGCTACTGGTAATCGGCTGCAGTACAAGTGAAGTGATCGGAAAACGAATCGGTACGGAAGGGACACTCGACGTTGCGGGGATGGTTTATTCCGTAGTGAGGGATTTTCAAGAAAAAACGGGTATTCAGGTTGCATATCAATGTTGTGAGCATCTAAATAGGGCCCTGGTTTTGAAAAGGGAAACCGCAGTGCGAAACGATTATGAAGAAGTTTCGGTTGTGCCGGTAAGAACAGCTGGGGGATCGATGGCAACGTTCGCTTATCAACAATGGAAGGATGCTGTCGTCGTTGAGCATATTAAAGCGGAAGCGGGGATAGACATTGGGGATACCTTCATTGGCATGCATTTAAAGCATGTGGCGGTTCCAGTTCGATCTTCCATTAAAGAAATAGGACATGCACATGTGACCATGGCAAAAACCCGCCCGAAACTAATAGGCGGGGAACGGGCCGTTTATCAGGACCTCATTGAAAACAAGAGTTGTACTTTATAGGTAAAGTTAGACAGCATTTCTCGGGTGGGGAATGCTGTTTTTCGTATAGAATGAAAGCGAAAGTGTAAAGCTTAAGATAATGTTCACAAAAAATCCTTAAATTTTTAGTGCCAATAAAATGGTTTTTTCGCTGATTGAATATAGGGTAAAAGAGCTATTTAACTTAATTTAACTGTTAAATACGAACATTTTTTAATGAAAAAACATCTAATGTTCGATAAAATTAGACTATCACTTCTAAATTAGACATGTTAAAATGGAGTAGAATTTTCTAATAATTATTGGTAAGGCTTTTTCATGTCTTTTAGAAGGCATGTTGCACATAAATACTAAAAAGCGAATCACGCACAATTTGGGAGGAATTACGGAATGAATCGTTTAGCAAAGCAAGATGAGCAAGTGTTTAACGCTATTCAACTGGAATTAGGGCGTCAAAGAAGTAAGATTGAGCTTATTGCTTCTGAGAACTTCGTAAGTGAAGCTGTTATGGAAGCGCAAGGGTCGGTCTTAACTAATAAGTATGCAGAAGGGTACCCTGGAAAACGTTACTATGGCGGATGTGAGTATGTTGACATCGTTGAAGATCTAGCACGTGAGCGTGCAAAAGAAATTTTCGGCGGGGAGTATGTAAACGTACAGCCTCACTCTGGAGCTCAAGCTAATATGGCCGTTTACTTTACAGTACTTCAAACTGGCGACACAGTGCTTGGGATGAACCTTTCGCATGGCGGCCACTTAACACATGGAAGTCCAGTTAACTTCAGTGGTGTTAACTACAACTTTGTTGAATATGGTGTAGACGAACAAGATAACCGTATTGATTACAATGATGTATTGGAAAAAGCGCGTCAGCACAAACCGAAATTGATCGTAGCTGGTGCAAGTGCATATCCACGTGAAATTGATTTCAAGCGATTCCGTGAAATTGCAGATGAAGTTGGAGCTTATTTAATGGTCGATATGGCGCATATCGCAGGTTTAGTTGCAGCAGGATTGCATCAAAGCCCGATTCCATATGCAGACTTTGTAACGACAACTACTCACAAAACACTTCGCGGACCACGCGGGGGAATGATCATCTGTAAAGAAGAATTCGGTAAGAAAATTGATAAATCCATCTTCCCTGGTATTCAAGGTGGGCCATTGATGCATGTGATATCCGCTAAGGCTGTTGCATTCGGCGAAGCGCTTCAAGATGATTTTAAAGTGTATGCACAACAAATCATCGATAATGCTAAACGCTTGGGCGAAGGTTTGAAGAAAGAAGGATTCACCCTTGTTTCTGATGGAACGGACAATCACTTGATTCTTCTTGATGTACGCTCTACAGGATTAACAGGAAAAATCGCAGAACATGTTTTGGATGAAATCGGTATTACAGTTAACAAAAATGCGATTCCTTATGATCCGGAAAAACCATTCGTTACAAGTGGTATTCGTATTGGGACTGCTGCAGTGACATCACGTGGCTTCGGGTTGGAAGACATGGATGAAATAGCTTCAATCATCGGACTTGTTTTGAAAAATAATGAAGACGAAGCTAAACTTGAAGAAGCAAAACAGCGCGTTGAATCATTAACGAGCAAATTTGAATTATATCCTTCAATGTAATATCGGAGCCGCTCCCTTTTAAAGGGAGCGGTTTTTTTGTACTCTAAAGAAGGTGAGTATATTAGAATAGTCCGAATAGTGGAAATAGGTCTGACATCTAAACCTTTATTGAAGATTGAAACATTTTTCTGTAAAATAGGTTGAAGTGAATTTTAAAATACGAAAATTTTTCTAATCGATTAGGAAAATCATAAAAGAGCGCAAAAATAAGCAATGGAATTGGAGAGATGCTGAATGGGAAAAGTTTATGTTTTCGATCACCCGTTAATTCAACACAAATTAGCCTATATACGTGATATAAATACAGGAACAAAAGAATTCCGCGAACTAGTGGACGAAGTTGCATCATTGATGGCATTTGAAATTACAAGGGATATGCCACTGGAAGAGGTAGAAATCCAAACACCTGTAAGCACAGCGAAAGTGAAAATGCTTTCTGGTAAAAAAGTGGGGATCGTCCCGATTTTACGTGCAGGCATAGGGATGGTGGACGGAATCATTAAACTGATTCCAGCTGCAAAGGTCGGGCATGTTGGACTTTACCGTGATCCTGAAACATTGAAACCAGTTGAATATTATGCGAAAATGCCAAGTGATTTGGCAGAAAGAGAATGCATTGTCGTTGACCCGATGTTAGCAACTGGCGGTTCAGCCATCGAAGCGATCCATTCCATTAAAAAGCGCGGTGCAGTCAATATTAAATTCATGTGTTTGATCGCAGCGCCAGAGGGTGTAGAAGCACTAAAAGAAGCCCATCCTGATGTTGATATTTATATTGCGGGACTTGACGAAAAACTGAATGAACATGGTTATATCGTTCCGGGTCTTGGAGATGCAGGAGATCGTTTATTCGGCACAAAATAAGAAAGAAACTGAGGTGTCACGAATGAACAAACCGATTAAGGTCATGACAATTTTCGGGACGAGACCAGAAGCTGTCAAAATGGCTCCCTTAGTACTCGAATTTCAAAAACACCCAGAATATTTCAAGCCGATCGTTGCTGTTACGGCCCAGCATCGCCAAATGTTAGATCAAGTTCTCGAATTATTTTCCATTCAGCCGGATTATGACTTGAACATAATGAAGGAAAGGCAAACGCTTGCTGACATTACAACAAGAGCATTAAATGGTCTGGATTCCGTAATGAAGGAAGCTAAACCCGATATTGTTCTTGTCCACGGTGATACAACCACAACGTTTGTCGCAAGTCTGGCTGCTTTTTATAATCAAATCGTCATTGGGCATGTAGAAGCGGGGCTGCGTACATGGAATAAGTATTCCCCTTATCCGGAAGAGATGAATCGGCAGCTTACCGGTACGATGGCGGATTTGCATTTTGCGCCGACTTCAAAAGCGGAGGAGAATCTGCTGAACGAAAACAAGAAAGACAATATCTTCGTGACGGGAAATACCGCAACAGATGCTTTAAAAACGACTGTGCGGTCCACATATTCCCATCCGGTTTTAAATGGACTTGGAGAAGATAGGCTCATTTTACTTACCGCCCATCGCAGAGAAAATCTGGGGGAACCCATGAGGAATATCTTTAGGGCCGTCAAGAGAATCATTGCTGAGCATGAGGACGTTCAAGTGGTTTATCCAGTCCATTTGAATCCTCTTGTTCAAGAATTAGCAAACGAAATTCTCGGGGACGATCCACGGGTTCATTTAATCGAGCCGCTGGATGTATTGGATTTCCATAACTTCGCTTCAAGAGCTTATCTGATTTTGACCGATTCTGGAGGAATCCAAGAAGAGGCACCGTCACTAGGTGTACCTGTTCTTGTTTTGAGGGATACGACTGAACGCCCAGAGGGAATTGCAGCTGGAACCTTAAGGTTGTCGGGTACTGATGAACAAACCATATTCAATATGGCACATGAATTGCTCACCAATCGAGGGGAACACGAAAAAATGTCCAAGGCTTCAAATCCATATGGGGATGGAAATGCTTCGGTCCGTATTGCTGAAGCCATCCGATACTATTTTAAGCAAATAAATATACCGCCAACTAGATTTGATTCATAAAAAAGGAAAAGCCACGTGGCTTTTCCTTTTTTATTTGCATACTCCAAGGTTGTTGAGAAAAGATAACTGCTAAGGGGGGTGCTTATGTTGGGAAAGAAAACGTTCATAGTGTTTGTTTTCGTTTTTATATGTATTTATTCAAATGAAAAGGGATTGGCGTCCGTCACTCTGCCGCCTTTACCAAAAATATCTGAAGCTAAGGAAGTAACGGTAGTTGTCACTTTGGATAGGGAACTTCAGCAAAAAAAGATCAGTAAACTGATTGAAAAATATCCTTCCCTTCAATTGCGGAATGTTTATTCGGTTGCCCTGAATGGTTTTTCTTTACATGGGAAACTGAATGAAATAGAACAACTCAAAAAGGAGAATGAAATTCAGACTGTAACGGAAGTATCCATGTATCATGCCGTGTTGGATAAAAGTGTGCCATACATAGGAGGAGGCAGGGTGAGGGGGTTCTTCGATAAGGAGAATCATCGAATCACCGGGAAAGGGGTAAAAGTAGGAATTATCGATACTGGAATTGATTATACACACCCAGATTTAGACCGTGCTTACAAAGGAGGGAAGGATCTAGTTGATGGTGATGAGGACCCGATGGAAACCAAAAATCAAGGTGATCTGGATACACTACATGGAACTCATGTGGCAGGTATCGTTGCGGCCAATGGAAAAATGAAAGGAGTCGCGCCAGAAGCGGAGATATATGCATATCGGGCTTTGGGACCAGGTGGTGCAGGAGATACAGAGCAAGTCTTGACTGCTATTGAGTCGGCCATGAAGGATAATGTGGATGTATTGAACCTCTCTCTGGGGAATAACGTCAATGGCCCTGATTTACCTATTTCTCTTGCTTTGAATAAGGTTGTGGAAAGCGGGATCGTTGCCGTGACATCAAACGGGAATTCCGGTCCGGCTGTTTGGACCGTCGGATCACCCGGAACAGCAGAAAAAGCGATTTCCGTTGGGGCATCGACTCCCCCCTTAAGGGTTCCATATATGGTTTACGGACTTGGCTCGAAAAAGTATCAATCTCACTTAACCTTGTTTCAAGGCTCCAAAAAGTGGAACCTGACATTTTCTGAGGATGTCATATATGGGGGATTGGGAAATGAAAGAGACCTGAAGCATGTTCAGGATAAGATTGTGTTGTTGGAGCGAGGCACACTTACTTTTCAGCAAAAAGTATCCAATGCGGAAAAGGCAGGTGCAAAAGGGGTAATTGTTTATAATAATACGAGCGGGACCTTTACTGGAACCTTGGAAAAAGAAATGAATATACCAGCTGCTTCTATTAATAGAAGAGATGGGTTGCAACTTAAGCAAGTTATGGAGCAAGATCACAGTAAAACCGTTCAATTTGTTTATAAGAATGAACAAGATAGGCTCGCTGATTTTAGCTCTAGGGGACCGGTAACCGTATCATGGGAAATAAAGCCTGACGTATTGGCACCAGGAGTGGAAATTGAAAGCACCATTCCTAAAGGATATATGTCCCTGGATGGAACAAGTATGTCCGCGCCGCATGTTGCAGGAGCATGCGCTTTAATCCTGCAAAAACACCCGGAATGGACTCCTGATCAAGTGAAATCTGCGTTGATGAGTACTTCCAAGCCATTGAGGAAATCTGGAAAACAATTGTATCATACATACGAACAGGGGGCTGGACGCATCCAGATCGACGAGGCTCTAAAAGCGGACACGCTCTTGAATCCAAGTTCATTGTCATTCGGGATGTATACAAAAAAAGATGGAATTGAAGAGCATCATGAAACGATAGTCATTGAAAATACCGGAAAGAACGTGATGAAGTACTCTTTTATGGTCCCATTAAAAGAGACGGGACTCACTTGGGAATTGCCGAAATCCCTTACTTTGAATCCAAAGGAAAAGAAAACGATTAAAGTGGGACTGCAGGTCAACCCAGCCAAGCTGAGGAAAGGAGTCTTTGATGGATACCTTATTATAATGGAAGGAACCAAAAGAATATCCCTTCCTTATTTATATGTAAAAGAAGAACCTGATTATCCAAGGGTAATGGGTTTTGATTTTGGCCAAGGAGACCAGAAAGGCACATATCGATACGAAATGTACCTTCCCCGGGGGGCTGATGAATTCGGGGTTGCCCTATATGAAGAAGATAGCTTGAAATTCGTGGGATATTTGGATTGGTCGAGACCGGCACCTTCCGGTTTGATCAAAAAAGAAGTGTTGAAAAAGAACTTGCCGCCTAAAGGAGTGTATAAAGCAATAATCTTTGCCAGGAAGGGCGGAAGGGAAGATCGGATAGAAAAGACGTTACTTATTGAGTGAACACGGGACAATAAGTAAAATAAAACGCTTGTCAATAGTATAAAAAAGATAATTTGTGAACAATTCGTTAATAATTACAAACCTGTGACAAATTTCACTAACCACTCATTGACAATGATTCTTGCCTATTGTATGCTAACAAAGGATATAGAATGAGAGGGGTTTCATACGTAAATAACGTGTCAAAAAGAAGTTTATTATTGACTTTTTAATTGGACTTGTTACGGGAAACTTCACCTAGCTAACCACAGATTCTACAATATTTCTAGGGAGATTACATGACAAAATGCTAGAATTGGAAAAAATGTTCAATAGGCAACTAAAATACATGTTGTATTTAATGGGTATTTATGTACTTGGTGTGGGATTCACTCCATATGATTCAGTCTTCCAAGGATTATTGCTTGGTACTGCCTTCAGCCTATTTATATTCTGGTCAATGGTCAAAAAAAACAAAAAGTTCTCTCAAGAGGTTGCGGAAGGTAAGAAAACGCGCTCCCTTGGTAGTTTAACTAGAATGTCTGTAGCGGGTTTAGCTGCAATTATTGCATTGAGATATCCATATGAGTTTCAAGTGGTCTGTGTGGTTGTGGGATTAATGACAGTTTATTTTGTCATTATGATAGATTATTTTATGCAAAACATACGTAGGAAGTAAAGAAGAGAGGTGAATACTGTTGAATCATGAAGCTCCTATGTGGGAATTTATGGAGACTGGAATATATTTCAATTTGGCTAATGTGCTTATGATGACTATCGCAAGTCTCATTGTCTTCATAATTGCTGTTACAGCAACTCGTAAACTTGCGATGAAGCCAACAGGAATCCAAAACTTTATCGAATGGGTCATGGATTTTGTGAAAAACATCATAAACAGCAATATGGATTGGCGTACTGGTGGTCAGTTCCTAATGTTGGGAATGACATTAATTTTGTACGTATTTGTTTCAAATATGTTAGGATTGCCGTTCTCGATTGTAATAGGACATGAACTTTGGTGGAAATCACCTACATCTGATCCGGCAATAACTCTAACCTTGGCAGTTATGGTAATGGGATTAACTCATTATTATGGTATCAAGATGAGAGGTATGAAAAATTATGCCAAAACTTATGTCCAACCAATGGGTTTCTTGTTTCCGTTAAAGATTATTGAAGAGCTTTCCAATACGTTAACCCTTGGATTGCGGCTTTACGGAAATATTTATGCAGGTGAGTTACTTCTAACCTTACTGGCTGGTTTAGGAACAAGTAGCGCTTTAGGTGCAGTTACTGCTTTTATTCCAATGATGGCTTGGGAAGGATTTAGTGTCTTTGTTGGCTCGATTCAAGCATTTATTTTTACTATGTTAACGATGGTTTATCTTTCCCATAAAGTAAGTGACGACCATTAATTATAAAATTGTTCATTTCGAACATTATATTGATGAAAAAAATAAAACAACATTTCAAGGAGGAAATTTATCATGACAGGTTCTTTAGGTCTTATAGCTGCTGCTATCGCAGTTGGATTAGGTGCACTTGGTGCGGGTATTGGTAATGGTCTTATCGTTGGGCGTACAATTGAAGGAATGGCTCGTCAGCCAGAAGCTCGTGGTATGCTTCAAACTACAATGTTCGTCGGTATTGCGTTAGTTGAGGCACTACCAATCATCGCGGTAGTTATCGCGTTTATTGTTTTAGGTAAATAAGATAACTTGAAAAAGTTCAATAATGGCGAAGATGATCCAAGGAGACCCTTCGCCATTGCTCTGTGTTAAAGTGAACATTTATGGCACTGATAGTGTCAATTGAAAATACAGAACTTCAATAGTGAATCTCATGAAGGGAGTGAACCGAGCGTGTTAACAAGCAATTTTGTTCTTGGTCAAGCAACCCACTTTAATGGTGGGGATATCATATACCAGCTTTTAATCTTTATCATTTTGTTAGCGTTGCTTAAGAAGTTTGCATGGGGTCCGCTAATGGGCATCATGAAAGAACGTGAAGAGCATGTTGCAAATGAAATTGAAGCAGCTGAAGTTAGTAGAAAAGAAGCACTGAAGTATTTAGAAGAACAGCGTGAAATCGTAAAACAATCTCGTACTGAAGCGGGACAACTTATAGAGAATGCTAAGCAACAAGGCGAAGCACAACGTGAAGATATTATCAATCAAGCGCGTGCAGAGGCTGAACGTGTTAAAGAATCAGCAAAACGTGAAATCGTTCAAGAGAGAGAAAAAGCAGTTGCCGCCTTACGTGAGCAAGTAGCTTCTCTATCTGTCATGATCGCATCTAAGGTGATTGAGAAAGAACTTTCATCAGCTGATCAAGAAAAACTAATAAACGAATATATTCAAGAGGCAGGAGAAGGTAAATGAGCGATATAACTGTAGCAGGACGTTATGCTGTAGCTCTTTTCCAAATTGCGAAAGAGCAAAATCTCATTAACCAACTTGAAGAAGAGCTTCGCATAGTGAATGAAGTTTTTACAAAAGATAAAGAGCTTTTAGGTTTTTTGGCTCATCCTAAAATGACAAGCGGTGCAAAACGCGAAGTGTTGGCAAATGCATTTACAGGTCTATCATCTTCCGTTCAAAACACTTTAATGTTAATGGTGGAGCGTCATCGTACAGATGAAGTGACTGCTATGGCACAAGAGTTCATTGAACTTGCGAATGAAGAAAATTCAGTTGCGGATGCGACTGTATATACAGTTAATCCTTTAACTGAAGCTGAAGCAAAAGCTGTGTCTTCAGCTTTCGCTGCAAAAATCGGCAAACGGAATTTACGGATTACTAATATTACGGATAGCAATATCATTGGCGGCATCAAACTTCAAATCGGTAACCGCATTTATGACGGTACGATTAGCGGTAAGTTAGATCGCCTTAGCAAACAACTATTAGGTTAATATTCACAGATAGGGGTGAAATTCATGAGCATCAAAGCTGAAGAAATCAGTGCGCTGATTAAAAAGCAGATTGAAAACTATCAGTCGGAAATTAAAGTAAGCGATGTAGGTACGGTTATCACTGTTGGTGATGGTATCGCACGCGTTCATGGTTTAGATAATGCAATGTCTGGGGAGCTCTTAGAATTTTCCAATGGTTCAATGGGATTAGCACAAAACCTTGAGCAAAATAACGTGGGTGTTGTTATTCTTGGACCATTCAGAGACATTCAAGAAGGCAGTGAAGTTCGCCGTACTGGCAGAATCATGGAAGTGCCAGTTGGAGAAGAATTAATCGGACGTGTCGTGAATCCGCTTGGACAACCATTAGATGGTCTTGGCCCGATCGCTACGACAAAAACTCGTCCAATCGAAAGCCCTGCAACAGGTGTAATGGACCGTAAATCTGTTCATGAACCTTTACAAACAGGTATTAAAGCAATCGATGCATTAGTTCCAATCGGTCGTGGGCAACGTGAGTTAATCATTGGTGACCGTCAAACTGGTAAAACATCAGTTGCGATCGATACAATCCTTAACCAAGCTGACCAAGATATGATCTGTATCTATGTTGCTATCGGTCAAAAAGAATCAACGGTTCGTGGAACAGTTGAAACACTACGTAAAAATGGTGCATTGGATTACACAATCGTTGTATCTGCATCAGCTTCCCAACCGGCACCACTTTTATACCTAGCTCCATATGCTGGTGTGACTATGGGTGAAGAGTTCATGTTCGCTGGCAAGCACGTTCTTGTGGTTTATGATGATCTTTCTAAACAAGCATCTGCATACCGTGAACTTTCCTTGCTACTTCGTCGTCCTCCAGGCCGTGAAGCATTCCCAGGGGATGTATTCTACTTGCACTCCCGTTTACTTGAGCGTGCAGCAAAATTGAATGACACTTTAGGTGCCGGTTCAATCACTGCGCTTCCATTTGTTGAAACACAAGCTGGAGACATCTCTGCTTACATTCCAACAAACGTTATTTCCATCACTGATGGACAAATCTTCTTGCAATCCGATTTGTTCTTCTCAGGTGTACGTCCTGCGATTAACGCTGGTCTTTCCGTATCACGTGTTGGTGGATCTGCACAAATTAAAGCGATGAAAAAAGTTGCTGGTACATTACGTCTTGACTTGGCTTCATACCGTGAATTGGAAGCATTCGCTCAATTCGGTTCTGATCTTGATGCTGCAACACAAGCAAAACTTAACCGTGGTGCTCGTACAGTTGAAGTACTTAAGCAAGATCTAAACAAACCGATCAAAGTTGAAAAACAAGTCATGATTTTCTATGCATTGACGAAAGGTCATTTAGATGATATTCCTGTATCGGATATCCTTCGTTTTGAAGAAGAATACTATGTGTTCCTAGATCGTTCTCATCCAGAATTATTAGATCACATTCGCACAACTAAAGGTCTTCCTGAAGACGCTGCTATCGTTGCTGCAATTAACGAATTCAAAAAGAACTTCGTTATTTCCGAATAATAAGGTCTAACTAATTTATAAAGGGTGGTGAGAATGAATGGCCTCTTTACGCGATATTAAGTCTCGGATTACTTCAACGAAAAAGACGAGTCAAATTACAAAAGCGATGCAGATGGTATCTGCTTCTAAAATGAACCGTGCAGAAGCTAATGCTAAAGCATATGTTCCATATATGGAGAAAATTCAAGAAGTGGTTTCTAGTATTGCGAACGGAAGCACGGATGCATCTCATCCAATGCTTACTTCACGTCCAGTTAAGAAAACCGGTTACTTGGTAATCACATCTGACCGTGGATTGGCTGGGGCTTACAATAGTAGTATCCTTCGCCACGTTCATAAAACTATTCTTGAACGCCATAAATCCAATGATGAGTTCGTCATTATCGCAATCGGAAGGGTTGGCCGTGATTTCTTTGTCAGCCGTAACATGCACGTAGAGCTTGAGGTAACTGGGATTCCTGATCAGCCGTCTTTCGCTGACATCAGCGCCCTTGCTAAATCTACAGTGAATTTATATCTGAATGAACTGTGTGATGAGCTTTATATGTACTATAACCATTATGTCAGTCCAATCCAGCAGGATGTAACGGAAAAGCAAGTCCTTCCGTTAGCTGACTTCAATACTTCCAATGCTACATTGACTTCTTATGAATTTGAACCGAATGCAGAAGAAATTCTTGAGGTATTATTACCTCAGTACGCAGAAAGTTTGATTTATGGTGCTTTGTTAGATGGTAAAGCAAGTGAGCACTCTGCACGTATGACTGCAATGAAAAATGCAACCGATAATGCAAAAGAATTGATCGATTCACTTTCATTACAATATAACCGTGCACGTCAGGCAGCTATTACTCAAGAAATTACAGAGATTGTCGGCGGTGCAGCAGCTTTAGAATAAAATCATTAAAGGGGACGGTCGGCCCGGACGAAGCTTGGCCGTTCCATAAACTCGATAGTCGTTATAAGCAACGTTAGGAGGGAAAACGATGAATATAGGACGCGTTACTCAAGTTATGGGTCCGGTTGTTGACGTGAAATTCGAAGACGGACAACTTCCTAAGATCTATAACGCGTTAAGAATCGAAAATACAGCGTCTGGTACAGGACTAACTCTTGAAGTAGCCCTTCAACTAGGTGATAATACAGTTCGTACTGTAGCAATGTCTTCCACTGATGGTTTAACCCGTGGTGCAGAGACTGTTGATACAGGAGCTCCAATTTCCGTTCCTGTAGGTGAAGTTACTCTAGGTCGTGTTTTCAACGTATTAGGGGAAAACATTGACTTATTTGAACCACTTACAGCAGAGGTGCGTCGTGATCCAATTCACAGACAAGCACCAACATTCGAAGAATTATCAACATCCGTTGAAATTCTTGAAACGGGTATTAAAGTAGTAGATTTACTTGCACCTTACATCAAAGGTGGTAAAATCGGTCTTTTCGGTGGTGCCGGTGTTGGTAAAACTGTACTTATCCAAGAACTTATTAATAACATCGCACAAGAGCACGGCGGTATCTCGGTATTCGCTGGTGTAGGTGAGCGTACTCGTGAAGGTAATGACCTATTCTACGAGATGACTGATTCTGGTGTTATTAAGAAAACAGCGATGGTATTCGGACACATGAACGAGCCACCAGGCGCACGTATGCGTGTAGCTCTAAGCGGTTTGACAATGGCTGTATATTTCCGTGATGAACAAGGACAAGACGTTCTTTTCTTCATCGATAACATTTTCCGTTTCACACAAGCAGGTTCTGAGGTTTCTGCCCTACTAGGCCGTATGCCTTCAGCGGTAGGTTACCAACCAACGCTTGCTACAGAAATGGGTCAATTACAAGAACGTATCACTTCAACTAATAAAGGTTCAGTTACATCCATTCAAGCGATCTATGTACCTGCCGATGACTATACGGATCCGGCTCCAGCTACAACTTTCGCTCACTTAGATGCAACAACAAACCTTGAGCGTAAACTTTCTGAGATGGGTATTTACCCTGCAGTTGATCCATTGGCGTCATCTTCTCGTGCTCTTAGCCCAGAAATCGTTGGAGCTGAGCACTATAAAGTGGCTCGTCAAGTGCAATCGACTTTACAGAAGTATAAAGAATTACAAGATATCATTGCCATCTTGGGTATGGACGAATTAAGCGAAGACGAAAAAGTAATCGTTGCCCGTGCTCGTAGAATTCAAAACTTCTTGTCACAAAACTTCCACGTGGCTGAACAATTCACTGGTCAAAAAGGATCTTATGTACCAGTTAAAGAAACAGTCCAAGGATTCAAAGATATCCTAGCTGGAAAATATGACGAACTTCCTGAAGATGCTTTCCGTCTAGTTGGCCGCATCGAAGAAGTTATTGCTAAAGCAAAAGAAATGGCTTAATTAAAGGGACCTAGGAGGGAATGAAATGAAGACCATTAAAGTCAATGTTGTTACTCCCGATGGCCCAGTATATGATGCAGAAGTTGAAATGGTAAGCACTAAAGCTAAAAGCGGTGAGCTGGGAATTATGGCTGGACACATTCCAACTGTAGCCCCACTTACCATTGGTGCTGTCCGTCTTAAAAATGGAAGCAACACAGACTATGTAGCTGTAAATGGTGGCTTCTTAGAAGTTCGCCCTGATGTGGTAACCATTTTAGCTCAATCTGCTGAAAGAGCTGAAACTATCGATCTTGCACGTGCTCAAGAAGCAAAAGCTCGTGCTGAACAAAGATTGCAGAACAATGATGGATCAAATGATGCCAAAAGAGCTGATTTAGCGCTTAAACGTGCCATCAACCGGATCCAAATTGCAGAAATGCGATAACTTTAAATGATGAAAACATCTGATTGAACCATTCGTGGTAAAATCAGGTGTTTTTTTATTTACCCAAATGGTTTTGAGGATTTTTGTCATTGAACGTCGTAATTAGGAAAAAACTGTTGAACATTCGACAAAAAAATCGAATTATAGAATATAGTTTTTTACCATATTAATCCTTACGATCGTCGACATTAGATTGTCTTGATGATATAATGTATACGCTTACATTAATTGCTTCATACCCCTCCTTGTCACTTTGCTTCTAAAAGAATGTTACCCTGCATAATATTTAAAAATGGTATCCAACAAAAAAGAAGACAAGCAAATTTTTAATGCACATTTATCATGATTTATCCATAAAGGGAGATGAACATGGGACAGCTGCATATTTACCAAAATAATTATTTAATTGTATTTGTTTTTCTTTGTCTTGGGATTCTATTACCTGTAATCGCATTATTTCTTGGTAGACTGCTAAGACCTTATAAACCTACAGATATGAAGCATACGACTTATGAAAGTGGAATCGAGCCTTTTCATGATTCAAGGGTTCAATTCAATGTCAGGTATTATCTATTCGGATTGATGTTCGTCATATTTGACGTAGAAACGGTTTTTCTCTATCCATGGGCGGTTGCCTACGATGAACTCGGGCTGTTTGCGCTGATTGAAATGCTATTTTTTGTCCTTATCCTTATGCTAGGGCTAATCTACGCTTGGAAAAAGAAGGTGTTAAAGTGGAATTGAAGTTAGATGAACTTACCGCTAAAGAAATGGAAGAAATGCGTCACAGTATTTTTTTATCCACACTTGAACAAATAAAAGGATGGGCTAGAAGTAACTCGCTCTGGCCAATGACTTTCGGTTTAGCTTGCTGTGCAATTGAAATGATGGGTGTAGGTTCCTCTCATTATGATTTGGACCGTTTTGGTTCATTTTTTCGGACATCACCGAGACAATCGGATGTCATGATTGTCTCAGGAACGGTAACGAAAAAAATGGCTCCAATAATAAGTAGATTATACGACCAAATGCCAGAACCGAAATGGGTCATTGCAATGGGATCCTGTGCAACTGCGGGAGGGCCCTATGTGAACTCATACTCTGTGGTCAAAGGAGTAGATCAAATTGTACCTGTTGATGTATATATACCGGGGTGTCCCCCAAACCCAGCTGCACTTATTTATGGAATCAATAAATTAAAAGAAAAAATCCGTTACGAGGCAAAAACCGGAAAGCGGGTGATATAGATGAGTGAGAAGGAAGACTTAGTGAAACAAAAGGCAGCGGCAGCGGCCAAGGCGAAGGCTGTAGCGTTAGCCCGAAAACAGGCGAAAGGGGAAGCGGCAGAAAAGCCGGAAGGCGAAATGGATATAGCGAAGCAAAAGGCGGCGGCAGCAGCCAAGGCGAAGGCTGCAGCAATGGCTCGGAAAAAGGCGAAAGCTGAAAGTGCAGAAAAGCCGGAAGGCGAAACGGATATAGCGAAGCAAAAGGCGGCGGCAGCAGCCAAGGCGAAGGCTGCAGCAATGGCTCGGAAAAAGGCGAAAGCTG
>NZ_JAOPHO010000021.1:0-66483 GCF_033141925.1 Peribacillus sp. CSMR9 | reverse complement strand
TAACTTCAGGCAAAAATTCAAAGGGAATCTCAAAAAGGGGTTCGGAATTTTTTAATTCCGAACCCCTTTTGTCTACATTTTTTTTATGGCTTGTACAATTTGACCGCTGATTGGAACGTAGGGTACTCGCTTTCCGCGGGGCGGCCCGCCCTCGGTGTTCTTTGCGCCTGTGGGTCACCCTTGGACACGCTTTTCCTGCTGGGGGAGTCTACTACCATCCGTTCCAATCAACTGGAACGTTTTAAGAAAAAACTGTAGGCTAGGTCTGATCCCGAACCCTTAATTAAGACTAGTTTATACTTTATGGTTTTTACCTGTTTTATGAAACCCTTATTAAATTGACGAAATTCGCGAAACTCCTGCAGAATAACTGGCTGGCGGAGGCCTCACAGACGCTTTCGGCGAGGTGCCTTGTCAGACAGTTGGCGAAAAGGGGACGGATTTCTGAAATCAACTGGTATGTTATGTAAGGATCCGACCAAGGGTATGGAATTTACCGGGAGGGTAGCAAGGAATCTTAGAGATGGTGAATACAAAAATAATGAATCTTTTGCTTTTAATAACCGTATATATAAGGGGAAGAAAGAAGGTGGAATTTATGTCGGAAATTAATCCAACCAACAGCAAAGCGATTGTATCATTAATCATGGGGGTATTGTCCCTGCTTATTCCATTCATCGGCATCATATTGGGTATTCTAGGTTTAATATTTGCATCTAAGAGTAAACAAGAAATTAATCTTACTGGTGAATCCGGAAATGGTTTAGTGACAGCTGGTAAAGTGTGCAGCATTATTGGAATAATCCTTAATGTTATCGTGATTTTGATTTTTCTGGTGTTTTTTTGTTTCGTAGTAGATACGGACATAACAACCTATTGAATGTAAAAATAATCTTGACAAACAAAGAAAAAGTAAGTAAATCTATTTTTAATAGAATTTCATGTTATAATTAACTAAAATGCTATATATTGTATGAAGGGATGATATTTTGACCATTCAAATATTTGAGTATCCAGCCGTATTCTATTATGAAAAACACCCATTGATTATCGACTCTTTTTCCGTTCAAGTTTGTTTCCCGGATTTTAGGCGAGAAGGAATTATTTCTACCGTTAGCGGTAGGAATCGGGTAGATGCCTTAGCTTGTGCTCAAGAATTATTGGAATCCATGGTCGAACATTTTATTCATGATAAAAAAACAATACCGGATGCAAGTGATTTGGAAAAGGTAAATCTAGATAGGGGAATTAATATATGTGAGGCTGCACCCTTCAGGATTGAAATAGAAAATATCACATATGAAAAATAAAAAAACCTTGCCGGGTAGAGGACAAGGTTTTTATTTTGGATTTCTTGAAGGGTTAATCATACTTTATCACCCGGAATGTCAGTTTATAAGAATGAAAATCTATACAAAATGGATCGGTGGATTCTAATAGCCCTAAATCATCAATTTTTTTTACATAAGTACATGATCTTTTTTGTAAGGTTAGCTCCGGAATTTAATTTTTTTAACGAAAAACCATCATTATCTGTAAAGGAATGATGGTTTTTTTCGCTTCAAATTTCTTTGATTGAAACGGTGTCATTTAATTATTTTTAATTTTTAGGGAAAGGATATTGCGTTCTTTATAACGAATATGTATAGTATAGTTAATATAGGTAAAAAGTATCAATAGTTAAATATTTTGGAGGTGTATGAGTGAAATATTATATAGCATCAGACGAAAAAAATTTGAAGCAAGTAAGGTCATTGATCAAGAAATTGACTTCAAAAGGATTTACATGTGTGAATGACTGGAATTTAATTGCGGATGATGAGAATAACCAAATTGCTGAAGGTATTGGAGAATATGAAAAAAGGGGGATTGAGGAAGCTGATTTCATGCTGATCTTCCTAACTGCAGGTAAAGGCAATCTTTATGAGCTTGGATATGCTTTATCATTAAATAAGAAAATTATTGTGTATTCACCTGAGAAAGACAATTATCATATTAATAAAAAATCAATTTTTCATAATCTGCCCGAGGTAACCATCTGCAGTGGGACATTTTATAAACTGGTTAAATTGATACATACGCTTTCTCCGGAAGGATCTGAAAAAAATGGTTCACTGCACCTTAAATAATTGTCAAATGTAAAATTAAAGGGCTACCCTCTAATAAAATATCTTTTGAACGAACTGTTTAATGTATTAAAAATGAGGGTAAAGACCATTAAAAAAGGGAGAGGACTATTTTGGCCATTATTGATATCGACCAATTATTGCTAGCGACTGAAGAGATTGCAGAAGAATCAGTTCCAATCCTTATTGATACATTTGATATTGATCAACTTTTAGATAAAACGGATTACTGGAATTTGTAAAGCAAAGCATGCCCAGTGAGGATATGCTTTTTTTTCTGAGTGAAATTAACCTGATTACCAGTATGAACATAATACAAGTAATCAGGCAATAAGGATATTTTAAAGAATTGGGTAATTTAAAACTTGCGTCCTTTTACGAATCCTAAAATCACAAACATTGCGATGGTGCCGATAACAAAAATTGACTTAATGGATAATATGAGAAGTTCATCGTACATTTGTATTACCTCCTTATATGTAATGCAGTGCGATTATGATTAGCTGTTTATGTAAAAATTATAACATAAAGCCAATAAGTGGTGGTGGGAAATTACAGACAATATGGGTAATAATGTATGGTTTGTTACAGTTTAGACAAAAAAAAATATCCTCTAATCAGGGGATATCAGTAATAGTAATTATTTAAGTCCAAGTGCTTTTTTTGTTTGTGGTCCGACGACCCCATCAGATGTAAGATTTTTAGCCTTTTGAAATTTCTTTACAGCCATTTCGGTATTTTTTCCAAATCCCCCATCAATTCCTTTAGTGCTGTATCCAAGTTTCGTTAATCTTTTTTGTAGCTCAATTACTTGGGGGCCACTACTTCCTTTCTTCAGGAAAATGTAGGTATTCTGTACAGGTAGGCTTTTAGATCCGCTCACCTTATATCCATTCGTAGCAGCTATGGAAGCAAATGATTTATTCGAACTGGCAATTAAGACAACAGTGTTCATTCCCACTTTATCGTACAGCCATTGAACATCATCGTTATACATGCGAATACAACCGGCACTTATATACTTGCCAATGCTTTTAGAATCATTATTGCCGTGTATTGCGTACGTATTACCTGGTGTATTCCGTGCATTTATCCCCAGCCATCGTTTCCCCAGAGGGTTTTTTGGATCTCCTCCTTTTATGTTGCCTTTATAATAGGGACGATTCACAATCTTTGTCACGACCTTGAACTTTCCTTCAGGAGTATAGGAGGCTTTTTTTCCTGTCGCCACAATGAACACCTTCACCAATTTATCATTTTCATAATAGGCTAGCTGGTTATTGGCTTTATTGATGATGATCAGTTGTCTTGCCGCTGCACCTGAAGTATTGCTGAACGCAACAAAACTAAAGGCGAATATCAATACAAATACAATTAATTTTTTCATTTTTTTCCCCGTCCCTCTTTTAAGCAACCTACATTCACACATATACTATCCTATGCATGAAGCGAAGCTAGGGTGACAATTTTTTTAAGGAAGGGTAGACTACAAAAGGGGAAAGTTAACCCCAACCACTTTTTACATTTAGCATTCCAAAGGAGATGGGCACTATTTTTGGCCATTTTTCATACATTATTGAAGTGAAACCGGAGGTGGGAAAGAATTGTCACGCCTAAAAGTGGAGGACTATCTAGAGCAAGGAATCTACGGTCCAAAAGAAATCAAGCCTGGCGAACGAAGGGAATTCCTGGGTACATTACGGGAGCGAGTCGTCATCGTCCTAAAAAAAAGCCAAGTCTTTGAAATGAATGTATATCCGGAGATTGAGCAAATGATGAAGCGGCATCCCCGTTCAAATTTGTTTTTAAATGGTCAGATGGACTATCAATATCTAGGGAAATATATTAAATTGGCAATAAGTCATAATATTCCTTACAAAATTGTTCTCAACAAAGACCATAACTCCGATTTGGGTCTAGTACTAGCAGAAAATAATGCCATAAACAATGAAGTAATTTATATTGAGAAGAAAAATCAAGCCATTCAAGTAATAAAAAAGAAAAGCGTCAAAGCGTTTTTCAAACGGTGGATTAAAAAAATATTAAACAAACACTGAAGAACAAAGCCTAAAAATGAGTCACAGATGTTTAATATCTGAATTACTTTATTTACAGGAATTCGAGAGCATTGTGCATTTTTTAGACAAGAGCTAGAAGATTATATACATTCCTGCAATCATCAACGAATCAAGCTGAAATTTTAAGGCATGGGCCCGAGATTATCGGGTTCACGCTGCCTAACTAAATATCTTCGCTTAGTCCGTAAACTACTTTTGCTTTTCCTTGCGGCCGGACACTATTCTTTTCTGAAATCAGGCACTTAATTTTTAAAATTGGCAATCTCGATCCATACTCATTACACCCATTGAAAACAAAAAAAAATCGGATAAGGCAGTTTGTAGACAAAAGGGGTTCGGAATTAAAACATTCCGAACCCCTTTTGAAATTCCCTTTAAATTTTTCTCAATTTTTATGGAATTGGGTCTCTACGAGCTGTTAGGCCATTTTTAGACCTTGCCAGGTCCAATTGGCCATCTTCTTTACTTTCATTGCAGGGAAAGTGAGCATCGCCTGATCGACAATTTTTAAGTCCCCTTAAATTAGTCCAACGCACCATGCTTTTCTTTTGCATCTGCTTGCAACAGCTTCTGGTTTCCCAACTTTTTCAATTATTTGTCCAACAAGTGGCTCTAAGATGTGACTATTATGCGTATTTCCAGGTGTACAATTGTCCCCAAAACAATGGCGGCCTCCATTTTACGAGCCAAATGGTTCGCTGGATCAGTTGATCTAAAGTAATCATTTCAAGTTGATCTCGCTGAATAGAATCATGTTTAGAAAGCATCCTTATCACCTCAAGTTTTAATCCTTCTATTTTAAAACAAGGGTGTTTTCACATACTTTGTTGCTATTTACCAGGTAGTGAGTTGTGGTTGATTTCCCCTCCAGATGCTCGCTTTCCGCGGGGCGGGCGGTGAGCCTCCTCGGCGTAAACGCCTGTGGGGTCTCACCTGTCCCGCTGCTCCCGCAGGAGTCTCGCACTTCCGCTCCAATCAACCTTAAATAGTTTCGTTTTAAAAACAACAATCTTTACGAAAAGAGCCTAAAACAAAAAAGACCGTAGGCAAAAGTGAACTGCCCCGTAAATGTTAGACACCAAACTAACATTGCCATGTTCTTTAAATTGAGCCTCCCAATTCTTTATTAAGTATTAGATTAACATTATATTTCAGTGGCAACCGTTGAAAAGAATCCTTTGCTTTTATGGAAAAACAGCTATTACATTTATCTTAATGAAGAATTGGTCATAAAAAAACCTCCAATTGTTAGATGGTGATCAACAATTGGGGTGCAGTTCTAGGATAGGTCCCCTTAAATTGGTGGATATAAGGGGGAGACAACCATTCCTGATTATGTGATCCTTTTTCGTAACCTATAAAACTTCCTGAAGTTTCCTATAATCGTTTTTACTACGGAATAAGTGGGGATAGCTATTAAAATGCCAATGAAACCATATATTGATCCTGCAGCAAGCAGCAATAAAATAATCGTCAGTGGGTGAATGTTGAGCCGTTTTCCCATAATATTCGGTGTAACCAAGTGCCCTTCGACCTGTTGAACGACTGTAAGTACAATGAGCACTTTCACTGCCAATCCAATGTCTTGCTGTAAGGCGATGAAAAGAGCAGGGATGATGCTAATAAATGGACCAAGGAATGGTACAACAGTAAAAATCATGGCGAATAGGGCTAATACGAGTGCATAATCGAGACCGATAATTAGGTAGCCAATATACATCAAAGTCCCAATGACGATTGATACGATGAATTGTCCGATAATATAAATTGATAGAGCTCTATCAACGTCTTTTAAAATCGTGTTCCCCTCTGATTCTACGTCGTTCGGAATAAATTTTAATAGAAATGGTCTTAGTTTATCTCCATCTTTCAAGAAATAAAATAAAATGAATGGTGTAATGACCAAAACGGTCAATACACTAGTGATCGTGGAGAAAATAGTATGGACATTCCCTAAGAGTTTTTCCGAGTAATCTTTTAAATGTGTGACCGCTTTTTCTTTCAGATCTTCCATATTAACCATGCCAAAGTCATTTTTTTCAATTATATCTTCGGATTCTTTAGAGAATTCCTTGACTTTGCTTGGGAGGTTTTCAGATAATTCTTGAAATTGGTCCACAATTACAGGACTTCCAAAGTAACTTACCATCCCAATCATGCTGAATATAATCAAAAAGACGATGAAAATGCTAAAAGTCCTAGGGATATA
Source organism: Peribacillus sp. CSMR9 (assembly GCF_033141925.1). Lineage (NCBI taxonomy): Bacteria > Bacillati > Bacillota > Bacilli > Caryophanales > Bacillaceae > Peribacillus > Peribacillus sp. CSMR9. Next base: position 60,070 of record NZ_JAOPHO010000021.1, on the reverse strand, counting down.
TTCAGTTAAAAAGTTAACGACTGGCCGTAATATGTAGTATAAAAGCCCAGCCACTATAATAGGGAAGAATATAGCTGCAATGGTTTTTTGTAGCGGGAGCAAAACATAATCTATCTTACCTAGTAAAAATATAATTAAAATGATCAAAATTATTCCGCTTGCATATTTAAAAAACGGTTTATTGATCCACAAAACAATCCCCCCCTAATTCCATCTCTTACTTGATTCCCTTATTTGGCTTCATGTTAAACTATATAACTTGTTCAGTTTCCTATGACCAGTAACAGGGCTGGAATTCGAATTTCTTTTACTTTTGAAGTTCCCATATTTTTGACGGGCGCCAAGGTAGGAAAGGGGAGTCTGTCCAGATGCTTGTGAAGACTTATATTTATTGGATAATGTTCAAAAAACTAAAAAAAGGCATCATCAAAGTTAACCGCCGTTTTTGGAAGTTTACTTGAGAAATGCCTTTTTGCCAGGTCATAAGATACTTGTTATAAATTAGGATATTTTACTTAATGTATTCGTTAATCCTTGTTTCTGTCTTCTTTGCATTTTTTTAATGTCCAAACGCAACCAGATAGAGATGGCGAATGCTATCGCAATTAATACGGCGAAAACGTAGAATACCGGGATATAACTGTTCGTACTTTCCCTAATCGCAGTAACCAACATTGGTCCGCAAACTCCGCCTAGAGACCATGTAGTTAAAAGATACCCGTGAATGGCCCCAATTTCCTTGGTTCCAAATAAATCCCCGGCAAATGCAGGTAGATTTGAAAATCCTCCCCCATAACAACTAACGACTAACAAGATGAGTCCTTGGAACAATAGTGTATTTGTAGTAGTTGGAAGTAAAAGGAACGCTCCAATTTGTATGATGAAGAAAATGACGAAGACATTTGGACGGCCTATATAATCAGAGGCCGCTGCCCAGCCAAGTCTACCTCCGCCATTAAAGATTCCCATAATACCGACTAATGTTGCAGCACCTGCCACAGAAAGCCCAACAACGTCTTGAGCCATAGGTGAAGCTACCGAAATCATCATGATACCCGCACTTGTATTAATTAATTTCATTGACCATAACATCCAGAAGTGTTTAGTTTTAACCGCTTCTTTTGCAGTTAATTGCCTTAGGTCTTTCTTCAATTCTTTTTTACCGGACTCAATATCTCTCATCATTCCTTCAGGTAGCCAGTTAGCCTTTGGAGGTGCAATATAGGTTGCACCTAAGAACATTAGGATGAAATAGCCTGCGCCTAAAATATAATAAGTTGTATAAATGCCAACGGATTCCATAAGGCTTGCAGCTACTGGGGCTGTTATGAGGGCTCCGGCACCGAAACCTAATACTGCCATTCCTGTCGCCAATCCCCTGCGATCAGGGAACCATTTAACTAAAGTGGATACTGGTGAAATGTACCCGATCCCCATACCAAGACCACTTAAAACCCCTATGTCAATAGGTAAAGTGGTAGTGAATCGACCATTACAGCCAACCCGGAACCAGCTTGTCCTAAACCGAATAATAAAGCAGCAACCAAAGCTGATTTTCTTGGACCATTTTTTTCTACAAATTTCCCAAAGAAGGCTGCAGAAGTTCCTGCAAGCGCCATCATTATTGTGAATGCTAACGTGACTTCAGTTTCTGACCACCCCATAGTCTCAACCAAAGGTTTTTTGTATACGCTATATGCGTATGCACCACCAATGGAAAGGTGAATAGCGATAGCGGATAAAGCGATTAACCACCTGTTTTTTGTCATGTTGTTACCCCTTCTCGTCAAAAATAATAAAGTACCATGCGTTTTATCTATAATATTTTGATTTGCATGCGTTTTATCTATCTTGGGGATAAGTATATAAGATTATTTTTTAGTAGTAAACTACTAAATTGAATTTAACAACAAATTTGTATCTATGTACCATAATGGATTGAAATTGGAAATATATCTAAAAACCCATTCATGACCCCACTTTATGAAATGGTATAAAAAGTGTTTCATTCCTTATATGTTCCTTGTTAATATACATATAAGTATTAAGTTGAGTATCGGTTCGGATGCTGTAGCTCATAAGGAATCCGCTACACATCTTTTTATTCAGTCATTCCATTTTAAAGGAGTGGAAACGACAAGCGGATTACTGTCTGTTCCATGTTGAAAGAAATACAAAATTCACATTGGCATTATTGTTGATAATTTGTTAAAATTAACCCTAATATTCAGGAATTCAAGAAACCTGAACGAACAACTGGTTTTGATATTTATTGAGAAGTTTTAGGAATAACCGGTTCTTTTTTCAGGAATCATAGTAGGAAGTCTAACTCGTTTATTTTAAAAAATTCCGAAAATTTGGTCAAAAGGCTTGAACTATGATTCCTGATAGGAGTAAACTAATTAAAGATAGATTTTATGGAAGTGAAATCTTGTAAATTTATTCAACAAGGGGTTTTGGTAATGAAGGAACACGACATGCAAATCACGCTTAGTACAACAAAGAAAGAAAAACCACAGGCGGACCAGCTTGAGTTCGGTAAGCAGTTTACCGATCATATGTTTATTATGGATTACACACAAGGGCAAGGGTGGCATGATCCAAGAATTGTTCCTTATCAACCGCTCTCACTAGAGCCGTCAGCTATGATTTTCCACTATGGTCAATCTGTTTTTGAAGGATTAAAAGCATATGCAACACCAGAAGATGAAATAATCTTATTCCGTCCGGAAAAGAATTTCCAACGCTTAAATAGTTCAAATAGCCGATTGTGCATACCGGATATCGACGTTGATTTTGCATTGAAGGCCTTAAAAACTTTAATTAGCGTTGATAAGGATTGGGTTCCTCAGGCAGAAGGTACATCCTTATATATCAGGCCATTCATAATAGCTACTGAGCCTTACCTTGGAGTTTCTCCATCAGAAAAATATCAGTTCATCATCATCATGTCACCTGTAGGTTCTTATTATAAAGAAGGCATTCATCCAGTTAAAATAGCTGTGGAGTCAGCTTTCACACGTGCAGTTAATGGTGGTACAGGAGAAGCTAAAACAGGCGGGAATTATGCATCGAGCCTTAAAGCCCAGGAAGTATCCGAAAAGATGGGTTATGCCCAAGTTCTTTGGTTAGACGGGGTAGAGAAAAAATATATTGAAGAAGTTGGAAGCATGAATGTTTTCTTCAAAATTAATGGTGAAATTATCACTCCTGCTTTAAATGGAAGTATCCTTCCGGGTATTACCCGTGATTCCATTATAGAATTGCTTAAACATTGGAATCTTCCCGTGACGGAAAGACGTATTTCCATGGAGGAAGTCAAAGAAGCATATAAATCAGGTCATCTGGAAGAGGCCTTCGGAACGGGTACAGCCGCGGTTATATCGCCAATTGGTGAATTTTTATGGAATGGTGAAGAAATGATCGTTCAAAGCGGGGAAACTGGGGAACTATCTAAAAAGCTTTATGATACACTGACAGGTGTCCAAACAGGTAAAATTTCAGACGAGTTAAATTGGACTGCGAAAGTTGAAGAAAAAGTGACTCAATGATACTTAAACAAAAAAACCTTCTTTGAAGGTTTTTTTGTTTTCACATAATCATTTTGTGCCTTATTGCAACAGCCACGGCCTCAGTCCGGTGATTCACCCCTAATTTCCTGATTGCAGAAGAAATATGATCTCTGACAGTAAATTCACTAACGCTCATTTTTGATGCCATTTGCTTTAATCCTAAACCATTGGCTAAATATTGAAGGACCTCCGTTTCACGTTTACTTAGAAGGTAAGTGGGAGGAGCCGAATCCAATGTTGAACTGACAGCCAGTTTCAAATAATGGGACAGCTTCATTAAATCATTCTTGGTAACTGGCTCGTTTGCCTGAATGGGGTCAACCAAAACAAAACCGATGACCATGTCATTTACAATTATCGGTATGATTGCCAATGATGAGATGGAACATTTTTTAACGTATTTTGCAGGAATGGAGGATTGCGCATGTTGAATGGTTAAGTATATGGGTTTGTTATGGATGACAGCTTGGTGGATAGGGTATATATCATGAATGTTTTCTTTAATATTATGTAATGAAAAAGTATCTTCACCAGTACATGCGCATATTCCTTCACCCACTCCTGTTAAACATGAGTAACTGAATAAAGATGCACGTTGAAAAGAAAAAAAATTCACACAGCCCTTTACAATCATTTGTGATTTATTTGCCATATCCTTTTGTTGGGAAATCTTTTTTACATGATTCATCAGGGTTTCCTCAAGCATTCGACTTTATTCCTCCCTACATTTTCAGTGCTAGGATAAATGCTAGTAATATCTTACAATATAATGAAAACTCTTACAAATTAAATAATTCCTTATGGATTCAGAAGTTTTCAAATCATATTTCAAGGAGGCATTTACATGAAAAGAAAGAATTTAACGACCACCAGCCGGAGTTTTAGAGAAGATACCCTACCATTTAAACTTTATCAAAAGGCAAAGAAATTCGGTATATGGAATCCCCGTGACATTGATTTCAGCCAAGATAAAGAAGATTGGAAGTCATTTACTGATAATGAAAGGGAAGTATTATTACGGATCATCTCCCTTTTTCAGGGCGGAGAAGAAGCCGTGACTTTGGATTTGCTCCCCCTCATTATGACGATAGCCAAAGAAGGTAGAATCGAGGAAGAAATGTACTTAACGACATTTTTATTCGAGGAAGCGAAGCATATGGAGTTCTTTCGACATACATTAGATCAAGTTGGTGAAAAGGGAGATTTGTCGGTTTATCACTCAGACATTTATAAATCCATTTTTTATGAAATATTGCCGGAAGCGATGGGGAAACTTTTATCAGACCAATCCCCTGAAGCATTGGCAGAAGCGGCCACTGTTTATAATATGTTTACAGAGGGCGTTCTTGCAGAAACTGGATATTTCGGGTTCTATCAGACTCTCGAAGCTAGTAAAATGATGCCTGGTTTATTAAAGGGCGTGGGTCTTTTGAAAAAAGATGAATCACGCCATATTGCTTATGGGACTTTCCTGCTGCAGAGAATCATCAGTGAACATCCACATATCTTTAAACAAGTTGAAAAGAGGATGGAGGAACTTTCACCATTGGCCATCGCGCTAAATACAGAGGGATATGATCGGTTAGGCAATCCATTTGGTAATGACAAACAAGCTGTTTTCGATTTTACCATGAAACAATTATCAGTACGGATGGAGATCTTGGCAAGGGCAAAAGGAAAGGGAATTGAAGAAATCTATCAAAGTAACGTAAAGGAATATGGGGTTTTGTGAAGCCGATACAGGTTACTATGCTGCATTTCTGATTTTGGATGCTAAAGAAGGATTCCACAATGAATGGACACCAGGAACATGGAAGCTCGAATTGAAAAATCTTAATCGTAAATAAAGACAATTTTATCTAAGGTGAATGGAAATCCTAGTTTCTGGTTAATGCCTTAGATTTACAGTGGTCCCAATACTCGTTCAATCATTCCGGACGTAGTCAATGTTCATGGGGCCCATAGGATTATTCGCGTGAGTGATGTGGGTTTGGATAATGCAGGTGTCGTTAAAAGTTCCGAAATTTTTGAGCAGACTTTAGGCACCAAAGCTGAAATAGTTGGGCAGTTTCTCGATGTTACACAAGATGCAGCAAGTGAATGTGTGAAATATGCACACGAAGTGAATGCCAATGCCATACATGCTATTGGCGGAGTGTCATTGATACCGCATTGAAATTCGGATTATTTAAAGGGATTACAGATATAAATGATGCGATATCAGGAGGTTATCTGTATGAGGGTTTTCCAAAAGCCCCACATATGGGCACACCACATATCCCCATGGCCACAACAGCAGGCACCGGTTCGGAAGTATCCCTAATAACAGTCATATATAATGAGCATAAAAAAAGTTAAATGAATACATGCAATGTTTTCGTAAGTTCGGATGTGGCCATTCTAAATCCCGAGTTAAAAGTCGGGCTTCCGCCTGATATTACGGCGTTTACTGGTGCAGATGCATTGACAAGTGCAATTGAAGCGATCGTTCCACCTACAAAGACATCAATAACTGTTGCTCATGCATTTCAGGCGATTTGGGTTATTGGGAAAAATTACCGAGAGCAGTGAAGGATGGAAAAAGATTAAGGCAAGAATGGAAATGTTGAGTGGAAGCATGATGGGAATCACTGCATTTTGAAGTGCGCTGAATGCGATTCCGGTTCATAAAGGCATATGGAGCGGTATGACGTATTCCGAATGGTTTGGCCAATGCGGTGTTATAACCGGTTGTCATGGAGTAAATTCCCGAAGTAATACCTGCCATAGACCCATTGAGAGCCAAAGCCTTTAAAGTGAAAATACATGATGAAGATTCAAAAGGGATCTTAGCGAAAGTGGTAGAAAAGCTCCGGGTTTCCTATTTGATCTTGGGCATCCTCTGACTTCAGTGATATGGAATTAGCCAGACACATATGGAGAGAATGCTGACTGCAATATTGAGGGATACAGCTGCTACTAACTATCCGAAGTCGTCGGAATTAATAAGCTCAGAAATTTCAAGAGTTTTACCCATGACCATCATTAATTTTTAAAAAAAGCCGCCCAAGAAGGGTAGCTTTTTTGCGAGTGCAATAACTGCCCTCCATCATGATAAGTCCCAAAATATTCGTTTTGTCAGTTTTCGATGATATGCCTACTGAAGCGAGCGTAACATTTTGGATTGAAAGGTTAATGTTTTTTTCCTAAGTTTTCCTGTGCCATCTTTATAAGTTCCTTGACCATGCCGCCTCCTAACTTTCCGCCTATTTTTCCATTCTGCTTGGATGTCAGCTCACCGTTATAGTCTTTTTTCAGCGGTACGCCAATATCTTTTGCTACTTCAAACTTGGCCTCTTCAGGATTCTTTGTACCAGCAACTTTGGCTTTTAAATCATCGAGTCCTTTTCGCGCTTCAGCTACCAGAATTTTTTTTCTCCTTGCCATCAAACATCACTCCTTGTTTTTTGTTAGGTTAACCTAAAGGAAAGAAAATGATTATCATGCGGAGTCAATTGTTTTTTTGCTGAACCGGTATTATATTTCTTGAGTGGGAATTGGAATCACAATGGAACGGGGAGGCACTTATCAAATCTTAAATAAAGAAGAATTTACATGAGGTGTACCTGATTGTGGTGATTGGCAGTTCGAGAGATGTTTTAGTTTATTTATAGCGGGTATCATTTAGTAAAACGATTTAAGGAGAACAATGATGCTGACTGTTAATTCAAATTTGTTAACGAAAGAAGATATGACAAATCCCGATCGAGTGCCGCAATGGCTAATTAAAGAATATCAAACTTTCCATAATACAGTGACGGATAAAACGTTTCCTTGTTATTTTGGTATGAAAGCTGAAAATAAAGGGGAACTTCGTTATGCTTATATCACACAGGAAGATTGGTCCAATCTTCCAAAAGCAGTGGAAAGCTTTCTAGATTTATTTCAAGAACCACCATATATCAGGCATGGCCTGTTTGTCTTTATGGAGCCTGAACAAATAGAGGGAGATATAGGACTGTACCGAAAAAAGTTTTGGGATATCCTGCAATACCTACATAAAGAGGATAAAAAACCTTGGCCAATTAAAAAGCCGAAAGATCCCGAGCATTATTTATGGGACTATCATTTTGCAGGTGAACCAATCTTCGTCTTTGGCAATGCACCTGCTTATAAACAGCGAAAAACCCGTGATTTAGGAAATAGCCTTGTTCTTGGATTTCAACCCCGGATGATTTTTGAAGGATTAGAAGGAACGGAAAAAGGCGGGATTATGTCACGTGAAAAAGTTCGTGAACGAGTAGAGGAATGGGATAACCTGCCTAAACATCCTGATATCAGTCATTTTGGTGATGTAGATCATAATGAATGGAAACAATTTTTCATCGGGGATGATATAGAGCCGATAAAAGGGAAATGTCCCTTCCATCATAAAGAGTTAACTTAACCGAGGGCAAATTGCTCTCGGTTTATTATGACTTTAGGGTTGTAAAAAAACCAAGAGAAAATTCCTGAAATGCCCATTTTAATATAAAAAACATATTTCTTGCCTTCTTGGATTATCAGTCTTATAATGTGAATGTAGTAATTGCAGTTAATTCGAGATATATGGATTGAATATTTATTTTGAAACTGTACTATTTTTTCATGGCAAATATATAAAAATTAACTATTGGGGGAACTGACAATGTCTAAAGTATTATTTGTTAAATCAAATGACCGTCCAGCGGATCAAGCCATTAGCGTGAAAATGTATGAAGCTTTTTTGAACACATACAAGGAAGCGAATAGTAACGATGAAGTAACTGAATTGGACTTATTTAAACTGAACTTACCATACTATGGAAATACAGCAATTACTGCCCTTTATAAACGCAGCCAAGGTATGGATTTGACTGAGGAAGAAGTGGAGATTGCTGATATCGTGCAACAATACTTGAATCAATTCCTTGCTGCCGACAAAGTGGTATTTGCCTTCCCACTTTGGAACGCAACTGTACCAGCTCCACTTGTAACATATATTTCTTATCTTGCCCAAGCGGGTACAACTTTTAAATACACTGCTGAAGGCCCAGTTGGTCTTATTCCTGAGAAAAAAGTGGCTGTACTTAATGCTCGCGGATCGGATTATGCTTTACCTGGAATGGAAGCTGCTGAAATGGCAGTGAAATACGTAACGATGAATTTAAAATTATGGGGCATAACGAACCCGGAAACAGTTGTTATCGAGGGACATAATCAATATCCAGACCGTACACAGGATATCGTTGCAGAAGGATTGGCAAAGGTTGCTGAAACTGCAGCAAAATTCTAATTGATAAAAAGGAAAACCAGTATGTATTTTTAGCATACTGGTTTTTCTATGCAGATTTTTCTGAAAGTCGATTATAATAAAGGGTAAGCCTATAAGCCTGAAAGGAAGTGTCATATGCAAACGTTTAAATCACGTGATGAAATCAAAGAAGAAGAAACATGGAACTTAAAGGATATTTACGATGATCAGGCCAATTGGGAAAAAGATTATCAAGAAGTCCTTAGGATGACAGAAAAATTAAAAACTTATGATGGGCATATTCAGTCTGCTAAAGATTTGTTCGAGTATTTACGATTAAGTGAGGAACTCGGCTACATTTATAACAAGCTATATGTATATGCCATGCTGCAAACAGATTTGGATACACGGGTTACCTCATCGCAGGCATTACAAGATAGAGCAGGTCAGTTAGGGCAAAAAATTAGTAATGCATCTGCCTTTTTCATGCCATTTCTTTTGAGTCTTGAAGAACAAACATTAAAAGGGTACATAAAAGAAATCGAGGGCTTAAAATATTTTGAAGAAGATCTACTGGATTCCTATCGCTATAAATCCCATGTGTTAACGAAAGAACAAGAAGAGGTCCTTTCTCAAGTAGGCGAAGCCTTTTCAGCACCACAAAAAACGTTCGGGATGATCAACAATGCTGATATTAAATTTGGGGAAGTCACGAATGAAGACGGCGAAAGGGTTGAGCTTACACGAGGAATGTATTCCAAATTGATTGAACACGATGATCGTGATAAGAGAAAAGAGGCGTATATCGCATATTATCAGCCATATGTACAGTTGAAAAATACCATCGCTTCCACACTTTCTACGGCAATCAAGAATAATGTGAATCTTTCAAAACTAAGAAATTATCCATCTGCCTTGGAAAAATCCTTATTCGGAGATCAGGTTCCAAAAGAAGTATATGATAATTTGATTATGTCTACTAAACAAAATATTGGACCCATGCATAAATACATCAATTTAAGAAAAAAATTGCTCGGGGTAGAAGAACTACGTGCATATGATTTAAGTATACCATTGGTCGAAGGTGCTAAAGAGGAGATTTCTTACGATGATGGATTTGCTTTGATGATGGAAGCATTGAAACCTCTTGGCGAAGAATATATCACAATTCTGAAAACCTTTAAGGAAAAAAGATACATCGACGTCAGGGAAACACCTGGAAAACGTTCAGGCGCTTATAATTTAGGACTTTATGGTGTTCATCCTTTCATCTTATTAAATCACCGTGATGATTTAGACAGTGTATTTACACTTGCACATGAATCCGGACATGGCATGCATTCATACTATAGCTCAAAGTACCAGCCGCAAATAAGTGCAGGGTATTCCATTTTTGTTGCTGAAGTTGCGTCCACAGTGAATGAAATCCTGCTGATTCGCCATTTAATTAAAACAACAAAAGACGTCAAAAAGAAAAAACACTTACTCAACCATTTCATAGATAGTTTTAAAGGAACATTCTTCACACAGGTGATGTTTGCGGAATTTGAAAAGATCGTACATGAAAAAGCTGAAAATGATGAGCCTCTAAATGCCGAGGTTTTTAACACAGCTTATGAATCGATATTCCGTGCTTATAATGGAGACGAGATAATTTTTGATGAAGAAGTGAAGTTTGGCTGGTCACGCATCCCACACTTTTATCGTCCGTTTTACGTCTACAAATATGCCACTGGTTACGTTTCAGCAATTACAATCGCAGATAGGATCCTTTCTGGGGACCAAAAAACTCTTGAAAGTTATTTGACCTTCTTGAAAAGCGGGAGTTCCGATTTCCCATTGGAGCTGCTTAAGAAAACAGGCGTAGATTTGACTAAACCTGATCCAATCGAAAACGCAATGAGGATTTTCAGTGATCTTGTCGACGAATTCACAGAGTTGTCAGAGGGCTAATCTAAACCATTTCTTCCAAAAGAGCCCATGGTATGTCTGCTATAAAAATGCTATAGTTACACTATTGGCGTATGAGAGGCCCAATCCTTTGATTGGGCCTTCTTTTATATGGTAGAAAAACAGGTGCCTTTGTAAACAAGGCCATATGGACAGTAAATTATTTTACATCAGAGCCTAGCCACTGGGCCAGCTTCTTAATACTTCAATGGCATATTTTGTGAGGAAAGTGAAAAAATGAATTCAACAGTTAATTTTATAAAAGAATGGCAGCAGGCACTTCAGCTTGAAATCCTGCATTTAAAAAAATATGGCAGCACAAAATACCTGGTTTCGAACGGTCATCTGCTTACAAGTGACGGTTCTTTCAGCTATTATTTTGAAACAGGTTCATCGATAAAAGTTCCTGTCGGTTCCGTCGTTCGACTTGAATGGGGAGGAATTAAACAGGATGGCAGGATTCTCTCATCGGAAGGGAAAAGTATAATCATTGTTTTTGATCGCTCGTTAGGCGATATGATCGGCGAAGCCTTTTTATACCATGATCCATGGGAATTGCTTGAACAATTGATTATCCGCTTGGACGAAATCAAGAGAAGCAAAAAGAAAAGGCTTCGGATCAAACGCCTGATGGATCCGTCCATGCCGCAAAAACATCCTGTAAATGAAAAACTAAGCAGTGTGAAAGAATTATATGCCCGCTCGAAGTTCAATCCTGTCACATTTGTCTGGGGTCCACCTGGAACAGGAAAAACCTATACATTGGCACGTACGGTAGCCAATCATTATTTACAAGATAAAAAAGTGCTGGTCTTGTCCCATAGCAACCAGGCTGTCGATGTTTTGATGGCTGAAATTTCTTCATTCATTAAAAAGAAAGATCTTTTCAAAGAAGGCGATGTGCTTCGCTATGGGTCTCAAATCGGTGAATCCCTTGCCATCCATGATGATATTGTTACGGGGCAACTATTAGGTAAACATGAACCGGCATTAATTAACGAAAAAGAACAGCTAGCTGAAGAGAAACGTTTATTAAAACATGACTTGGCTGGCTCCTTCAGCAAAAGGGATACGGATCAATTAATCGAGATAGAGAAAAAACTGGCAAAAGTTTTGGAGAAAATACGCCATAAAGAGATGCAATTCGTAAAAGAAGCAAAAATCATCGGAACGACCTTGGCAAAGGCCGCAAATGATGAAACGGTTTATCAAAAGGAGTATGATCTAGTAATTTTGGACGAAGCGAGCATGGCTTACGTACCACAGGTGGCTTTCGCTGCAGCGTTATCCAAACATATTATCGTTTGTGGTGATTTCAAACAATTGCCGCCCATTGCTTCCGCTCGTGATTCCCTTGTGAAACTTTGGCTAAAGGAAGACATCTTTCATCGGGCGGGTGTTGCTCAGTCTGTGGAGGAAGGGGAACTTCATCCTCATTTATTCCTACTAAAAGAACAGCGCCGCATGCATCCGGATATTTCAGCATTCACTAATCGTGTCGTCTATAACAATTTTGTAGGTGATCATGAAAGTGTTGCCACAAGCAGGGAGAGCATAATGCTGGCGGAACCATTTGCCAATAAGGCGGCGGCACTTGTAGATACTAGCTTATCAGGGGAATATTGCATCACGGAACGCACTTCCCACTCGAGAATGAATATATGGCAATTACTTTTATCTTTTCAACTGATTCATGAAGCTTATGTGGGAGGGACAAGGTCAATTGGTTATGTCGCTCCGTATCGTGCTCAGGCAGACTTGATGGAAAAACTATTGGATGATTTATATGCCAAAGAACGGCAAACGGCCGATATCATCGCTGCAACTGTACATCGTTTCCAGGGAAGCGAACGGGAGATGATGATTTTTGACACAGTTGATAGTTATCCGCAAAACAGGGCAGGAATGTTATTGACCGGAAGAGAAAGTGAAAGGCTCATTAACGTTGCAATAACAAGGACTAAGGGTAAGTTCGTACATGTTAGTGACACTTCATTTGTTAACAAACATGTTTATCGCAGCAAAACACTTCGTCAACTTGTCGATCATCAAATTCAAAATGATCAGATCGTGTCAAAGAAAGACATTGGAAAATGGGTTAAACACCAGCACCCGAAATTAAAATGGATGCATGCCCGTAAGTTAGGCGATTTTCTGGAAGATATTGAATCAACAAAACAAGAGTTGGTAATGGCAGTCCCAGATTTGAACAGTTTGTCGGAAGAATGGCAAGAGTTTTTAATGAAACGAAACCCTGCAGTGAAATTGACGATCATATCAGCAAAAAGGAACCCTGATATCATCTCTGATCATTTTATTTGTTCACCAGTTTCCTTTTCCTTTATCATCTTTGATAAACGAGTAATCTGGTTAGGTTTGCCCGTAGAGTCCAATAATCGGATCCAGCCCCCATTTATAGCGGCTCGTTTGGATTCGCAAATAATGGCTGATGAATTATTATCTCAATTCATAAAAAGTGAATAGCTCTGGAAAGGCCCTATATTAGGGCCTTTCTTCATTTTTCAAAGTGTATATTCCCTAAGTGACCTCGATAGAATAAATATTAATAGGAACACCTTCTAAAATAATAAATATATTAAACCAAAGACCTCGTCAGAATATATATTCCACTCACAAACTCCAGTCTGGATTCAACTCCATATAATTTCCGCTAAAGGTTGCAAACTAAAATAACAAACCAAGCTTTTCAGGCGACTTTCGGCTAATTATGATTTACCATTACGTTACGAAAGAGAAGAAAGGAGGTAACAAAATGAAACTGGGCATTTTAGATCAATCACCAATTGCAACCGGACAATCAGCACAAGAGGCATTGCAGGCTTCACTGCAACTTGCACAAGAAGGAGATAGACTCGGTTATAGCAGGATCTGGTTAACTGAACATCATGATCTGCCGGGATTGCCATGTTCCGTTCCAGAGGTATTGATAAGCTATATTGGTGCGCAAACAAAAAATATCCGAATTGGATCTGGGGCAGTTCTGCTTCCGCATTATAAGCCATATCGGATAGCAGAGATTTATAATATGCTTGCCACCCTATTTCCAGGCAGGGTCGATATGGGCATAGGACGTGCTCCTGGGGGATCTGCCGAAGCTACGATGGCATTATCTGATAATTTTTTGCAGAATGTTTACAAAATGCCTGAACTTGTTCAGGAACTGTTGAATTTTCTTAGAGATGAATTTCCGAAAGAACATTTGTTTTCAAATACCTCTGCTGCTCCTATCCCAAAGGTACCGCCTGAACCGTGGATATTGGGAACAAGCGGGAAAAGTGCAAAACTTGCTGCTGAAAATGGTACTGCATACGCATTTGGTGAATTTATGAGTGAAAATGATGGATTGAAGAGTCTTCAACAGTACCGTGAAAACTTCCAAACAAAAGGTTTTCTTGAGGAGCCAAAAACGATCGTTTCGGTTGCGGCCATATGTGCAGAAACCGAGGAACTTGCGAAAGAAATCGCTCTTAGCAACACCCTATGGAAAATACAAAGTGGACAAAGGAACAGAAAACAGGTTCCAAGTATAGAAGAGGTAAGGAATCATGATTGGACTGAAAAAGAAAAAGTACTGATGGAAACGATGCATGAAAAACTGATTTTTGGTACACCTTCTCAAGTGAAGTATCGCCTTTTGGAAATTCAGGAAAAATATCAAGCAGATGAAATAATGCTGATAACCATCACTCATAAATTGGAGGACAGGCTGAATTCTTATCGCTTGATTGCTAAGGAACTCCTTAACAAATAATCCCCTTCGAGCATTTTATGTGCATTTTGTGTGCATTTTCTATATGATGACTTTGCGTCCAATTAATATCATAATTGAAAGAAGTTGAAGATATGAATGCTGATCAACATGGAAAAGAACTTAGCGACATTTCTTTTTCCGTACTGGACCTAGCTTCAATTGTTGAAGGTGGTACAGTTTCGGGAGCTTTTAAAAATACTATAGATTTAGCAAAACATGCGGAACAATGGAACTACAACCGTTTCTGGGTTGCAGAACACCATAGCATGCCTGGGATCGCAAGCTCTGCAACTTCCGTGCTGATAGGATATGTTGCAGGGAAGACAGAAAGAATTCGTGTGGGTTCTGGAGGCATAATGCTACCAAATCATGCACCACTGGTTATCGCAGAACAATTTGGAACATTGGAAGCAATGTATCCTGGTAGAATAGATTTAGGACTGGGGCGCGCTCCTGGAAGCGACCAATATACTGCCATGGCGCTCCGGGGTGATGTGCGTAATAATGGACAGGATTTTCCTGAACAATTGGCGCAGCTCCGCAGTTATTTAGATGCGGATTCTAAACATAATCGTGTTCGGGCCATCCCTGGCGAAGGACAGGACATCCCGATTTGGCTTCTTGGTTCAAGCGGTTTCAGTGCAGCATTATCAGCACAGCTTGGATTGCCATTTTCATTTGCAAGCCATTTTTCCCCTGAAAATACTCAACCGGCTTTAGCTCGTTACCGCAATAATTTCCAACCATCCGACGTTCTCGATAAACCTTATGTGATGGTTGGTGTCAATGTATTTGCAGCTGATACAACTGATGAGGCACAAAGGATTGCCACATCTTATCAACAGCAGTTTTTGAATTTGATAAGGAACACACCTGGACAACTTGCTCCTCCAGTTGATACGATGGAAGGCATCTGGACAGAATATGAAAAGGCCATTGTCATGAAACAATTGAATGCCTCCATTATCGGAAATCCGGAAGAGGTAAAAGAGCAGTTGCAGACATTTTTAGATGAAACACAGGCGGATGAAATGATTATAAACTCTGCCATTTATGATCAGAATGCACGCCTTCGTTCTTATGAAATCATTGCAGAAGTTACTGGAATGAAATAAGTGTCAATGAATGAGCTTGCAGATCACTTGTCTGCAAGCTTTTTTATAAAATACATACCGATTGACTCTTTAAACAAAGATAGGAGAGAAGAATGAAACGAGAAGATCCTATATCCTTAATATTTCACTTCACAGATAAACAAGGTGAGAGCAGGCCGCTCTATTTTACGAAGCCGAAAAAAGTGTTCACTGCCCATTCCATTGGGGATGTCCTTCCTCAATTTCAAAAAGTCCAGGAAGCGATCGACCAGGGGCATTATGCAGCGGGATATGTATCCTATGAAGCGGCACCTGCTTTTGAAAAATCTTTTAAAGTAAAAGATGGAGCCAAAATGCCATTATTATGGTTCGGTATTTTTGATAAACCGGAAGAATTACCTGAAAAAATGCCAGGGGCTTTTAAGTTAGCTGAATGGCAATCAGAAATGGATTCAACAACCTATCATAAGGGCTTTCAAAAAATAAAATCCGAAATTGAGAAAGGCAATACGTATCAAGTGAATTATACGATGCGTTTGCAATCCAAGTTCGAAGGGGACGACTTCGCTTTCTTTGATCGCTTGAAGAGAGCTCAACGATCGAATTATAGTGCATATTTGAACGTTGGGACACATCGTATCCTCTCGGCATCACCCGAGTTATTTTTCCGCTGGGAAGATGATCAGCTAATTACAAGGCCTATGAAAGGAACGGTAAAGCGGGGAACGACACTGAAAATGGATCAATACAATGCAGAATGGTTAGCAGCCTCGGAAAAGAATCAAGCTGAAAACTACATGATTGTGGACCTGCTCAGAAATGATTTGGGAATGATTGCAGAACCAGGAAGCGTCAAGGTTCCACAACTTAAGGAAATTGAAAAATATCCGACCGTTTGGCAAATGACCTCCACAATAACAGCTGATACGAAACCCGGAACAACAATCATTGATATATTCAAGGCCCTTTTTCCATGTGGTTCGATAACAGGTGCACCTAAAATAAAAACAATGGAAATCATCACTGATATCGAGAATTCACCACGTGAAGTTTATTGCGGTGCAATCGGGTTTATCACCCCTGAATCCGAAGCCGTTTTTAATGTGCCGATTCGTACGGTCGTGATCGAAAAGGAAACAGGTAATGCCGAGTATGGGGTAGGCGGGGGAATCACTTGGGATTCCGAGTTAACCGAAGAATATGACGAAGCCTTTTTAAAGGCCAAATTATTGACGGTGGAAAGGCCTGCTTACGAATTATTGGAATCGATGAAGCTAAGCGATGGCGAATATTATTTGTTGAATGATCATATCGATCGAATGAAACAATCTGCTGATTACTTCAATTATCAGTTCTTTGAATTGAAACTTAGAGATGAACTCCAAAAGTATGCGGATTTAAACCAAGGCAAATTGCAAAAGGTAAGGGTACTGCTTAAAGAAAATGGTGAAATGGAAGTTTCCGGACAAGCAATTAAGCCCCTTGATTCAGAATTAACGGCTATCTTGGCTGAAACTCCAATATCAAGTGGAAATCCCTTTCTTTGTCATAAGACGACTAATCGTGATGTATATGAAGGCTTTCAAAAGAATAATCCTGACTTCGATGACGTTCTACTTTGGAATGAAGAAGGATTCATCACGGAATTCACGAACGGGAATGTAGTGGTGAAGATAAATGGTGACTACTATACCCCTCCTGTGGAATCAGGTCTGCTCGCTGGAACTTTTCGTCAAGAATTAATAAGGAAGAAGGAAATCAAGGAAAAGCCCATTTTAAAAACTGACCTTAATAGCGCTGAGGAAATTTGGTTTATTAATAGTGTGCGAGGGAAATTAAAAGTGAATTTGACATTCTAAGCTGATTTTCCCTAAAAAAATGATTAATCTCCATGGCAGTTTGTTGCGTTATAGCAGATGATGAATACTGTTTTTATACATATTCTAAGAGGGAATGCTATGGAGAAGCAAAAAATTGCATGTTTCATCGATACGGAGTGAAAGCGAAAGATCCATTACTTTAAAATCTTATAAAGATGGATAGAAGTCTTCTTGCTGAATCCAGATTACGGTGCCGCTCAAGAAGATCCAATCGTCCAAGCGGAACAGGGTTAAATCGGCAGAGGACAGATTGGATAGGTTCGCAAATTATATTGTTAATGCCTTTCGTAACCGTCCATATGTCGGCAGATGGAAAACTGTGGAAAAAGGAAAAATTGACAAGTCTTGGTGTCATTGTAAAGGTATATGATGATGATAGTAAAGCTGTAGAAGAAGGCCGTTATGAAGCTCACTTAATCCGATTGCCATTTTATTGATGATGAAAATTCAATGGTTCTGCTGCTCGGTTACGCGACGGCTGCAACACGCCAGAAGAATCAGCTGAAAGATATGCCAATTCCAATTGACGGAGATCACCCTTTATTTGTGTACTTACCATGCGGTGTCGGCGGCGTCCCGGTGGTATCAAATATGGGCTCAAGCTGGCCTTCGAGGATGATGTTCATTGTTTTTTTGCAGAGCCGACACATTCACCATGCATGACGCCCGGATTGATGACAGGTCTTCATGATAAAGTCTCGGCACAGGAATTTGGAATCGATAATTTGATTAAAGCGGATGGACTGGCTGTCGGAAGGCCTTCAGGATTAGATTCCAGTATGATTACTTCCATGTTACTGCTGGATAAAATGAACCAGTCCACACATATCATCTGGGCGACAGGTGGTAGCATGGTACCAAAGGATATGTTGGAACAATATTTATCTAATAGTTATAAAAAGAAGTTCACGACCGTGAACTTCTCAGACTGTAGACAAACTCGAAGAAAAGCGAGTTTGCCTGCAGTATTTTTTAAAAAAAACGTCTCAGTTGTTTTCAGCCGGAGCAAATATTCGGCCGTACACCGTACTTTTTCGTCCTACATCGCACTTTATTCGACCGTCACCGCATTATTCGGACTCCGTAGCATTCTTTTTGCGGTCCACATATTGAAATCGGCTCCTTTCCGCCGGCTCCTTGCCAAGCCTCCTCACCGCAAGCATCTAGCGGTGAGGAGGCTCCAGACTTTTGGCAGGAGTGTCGCAAAATTCTTCAATGTGGTTTCATCACAAATAAAAGTCTTATATTAAAATCATGAAAGGGAATCGGGATGAGAGCATTCCGAACCCCTTTTTAATCGACAAACTTAAAGAAGTTCACGTCTTCATAAACCCCATGATTTCAATAAAAGGTGAATGGCCTTTTCCAATTCATCTTCAGGAATCCCCGCGAAGCCCAAAATGATTTTTGGAGGATTTTCGTCAATTTTTTCGATTGAATATGTGGAAAGTCCATATATTTTAATATGGTCTTTGTTTGCCTTTTGAATAAGTGTCTGTTCGTCCATGCCGTTCTTAACGATGAGAACGATATGTAATCCTGAACGTTCACCAATGATGTTTATTTGTTCATGGGGTTTAAACAGATCGATCACTTTATCCAACTTGCGCCTGTAAACTTTCCTCATTCGATTTAAATGCTTTTCGAAATCCCCTTCCTTCATGAACTGTGTCAACACATGTTGATCAATCCGCGAAACGGTTGAATGGTAAAAGGATAATTCCTGTTGATACATTTGTAACAATGGGGCGGGAAGAACCATATAACTGATCCGAATTGATGGCATCAATGATTTGGAGAATGATCCTAAGTAAATCACCTTTTCACCGGCATCCATACTTTGTAAGGAAGGAATTGTTTTTCCACTATAACGAAATTCACTATCATAATCGTCTTCGATAATATAGCGGTTTGCTGCACCTTGAGCCCAGTTCAACAATCGAGTCCGTCTGTTAACAGATAGGATTGTCCCATAGGGGAAGTGATGTGATGGAGTGACATACACTACGTCGATCTTTGAATCCTCAATAGGGTTGACCTTTACGCCTTCTTCATCAATTTGCAGTGGATGGACTTCATTTGGGTAGCTGCGTAATATCCGGTGAATCAAGTGATACCCTGGATCTTCAACACCATAAATGGTATTTTTATCGAAAAGAAGGACAAGCTGCTGTAATAAAATTTCCATTCCTGCACCAATGATAATCTGTTCGGGAACGCATTGAACTCCGCGTGCATGATACAAATAATGGGCAATTTCACATCGTAATTCATATTCTCCTTGAGAATCCCCCAGTAAAAGAAGTTCTTGATGTGCTTCATCAATTTTATTTTTCGTGTATTTTCTCCATTTTTCAAATGGGAAGTTTTCCGTGTCAATTTGGCTGGGATGGAAATGATACAACAATTCCCCTTCTTTATCATTAATTTTTTCCAAGGAAACTTGGTTGGTTTGAGTATACTCCAGATCCTCAGATGTTTGAATATAGTAACCTTTTCTTGGTATGACTTCAACGTATCCTTCAGCTGTTAATTGTTCATATGCAGTCTCGACAGTGTTTTGACTAATCTGTAGGAACTCTGCCAATTTACGTTTGGAGGGCAGTTTTGTGCCGTAAAGTAGACGGCCATCAATAATTTCTTTTTTAATATGTGAATATAATTGTTCGTACAAAGGAACATCACTAAACCGATTTAAATCACAAGTTAACATATTCATTTTGCTTCCACCTTTTAGATAAAATAAACTGAACCCATTAAATTTATTAAAACTGACACTTTCAATGCGGTCAACATTTTTTTATACTAAGCCTAACAAATCTAAAAAGTGCAAATATTAGGGGGAAGAGAAATGGAAAAATTATTAGGAACTGACACAGTAAAAAGAGGAATGGCACAAATGCAAAAAGGTGGCGTAATTATGGACGTCATTAATGCAGAACAAGCAAAAATCGCTGAAGCATCAGGTGCTGTTGCAGTCATGGCATTGGAAAGGGTACCTTCAGATATTCGTGCTGCTGGTGGAGTAGCAAGAATGGCGGATCCGCGAATCGTTGAGGAAGTAATGAATGCTGTATCTATCCCGGTCATGGCTAAAGCAAGGATTGGCCATATTGTTGAATCAAGGATTCTGGAATCCATGGGAGTGGATTATATCGATGAAAGTGAAGTGCTGACTCCAGCCGATGAAGAATATCATATTTTAAAAAGTGATTTCACAGTTCCTTTCGTTTGTGGTTGCCGTGATTTAGGCGAAGCTTCACGCCGTATTGGCGAAGGAGCATCGATGCTTCGTACAAAAGGAGAACCAGGTACGGGTAATATTGTGGAAGCTGTGCGTCATATGAGAAAGGTACAGTCCCAAATTCGTAAAGTGAGCATCATGAGTGATGATGAATTAATGACTGAAGCAAAAAATATCGGTGCCCCTTTCGAAATTTTAAGAGAAATCAAACGGACAGGAAAATTGCCTGTAGTTAACTTTGCAGCTGGCGGAATTGCCACTCCAGCAGATGCAGCGCTTATGATGGAATTGGGAGCAGATGGCGTATTCGTGGGATCTGGTATTTTTAAATCAGAGAATCCAGAAAAATTCGCATCGGCAATCGTTCAAGCTACTACATATTTCACCGATTATGAGTTGATTGGCCGGTTGTCCAAAGAGTTGGGCAGTGCAATGAAAGGAATTGATATTTCTAAACTAGCTCCAGCAGAACGGATGCAGGAACGTGGATGGTAATATGATAACTATCGGTGTTTTGGGATTACAGGGTGCAGTCGAAGAACACTTGAACCAAATCAAAGCTGCCGGCCAACAAGCAATAATAGTAAAAAAACCCGAACAGTTGCATGAAATCGATGGCTTAATCATTCCAGGCGGAGAAAGCACTACGATGAGAAAGCTAATGGATCGATACGGATTTATGGAACCGATCAAAACTTTCTTCGAACATAAAAAACCTATTTTCGGTACATGTGCGGGGATGGTATTGGCGGCCAAAGAATTGAATGGTGATGAGAAGGCCTATCTTGAACTAATGGACATTTCCGTGAAAAGAAACGGGTTTGGCCGCCAAAGGGATAGTTTCGAGGCCGAACTATCAATCAAAGGACTGGAAGAACCTTTTAAGGCAGTTTTCATCAGGGCGCCATTCGCGGATGGTATTGGAGAAGATGTGGAGATATTGGCTGTTTATGAAGAGAATGTTGTGGCTGCGAGACAAGAACATGTCCTTGTCAGTGCTTTTCATCCAGAATTAACAGGGGATGATCGTTTCATGCAACTTTTCATAGAAATGGTGAAGACATCCATATTTAAAGAAGAATTGAAAACCTGTTAACCAAAGTAAAAGCTGTCCTATCATTAGGACAGCTTTTACTTTTATGCGCTATTGACTGAAAGTGATTAAAATAATATATTGCTTGAATTTACTATTCTATAGTTCTATAATAAAAAAAGTAAGTATTCACTTACATATTTATTTTGGCTTTGAAAGGGGAATGTATATGACAGCAAGAGTTGCAGTTATTACAGGAGGAGCAAGCGGAATTGGCCGGGCAGCATGCTTGAAATTCGCAGAAAAAGGGGACAAGGTCGTTGTTGCGGATTTTAATGATGAAATGGGACAGGAAACCGTTGAACGGATTAAAGCGGATGGCGGAGAGGCCATTTATGTAAAAACGGATGTTTCTAAGCTTGAAGAGGTTGAAGCGTTAATCAATCAAGCGGTGGAAGCATACGGAAGGA
Organism: Peribacillus sp. CSMR9; assembly: GCF_033141925.1. Classification (NCBI taxonomy): domain Bacteria; kingdom Bacillati; phylum Bacillota; class Bacilli; order Caryophanales; family Bacillaceae; genus Peribacillus; species Peribacillus sp. CSMR9. The sequence goes on along the minus strand of NZ_JAOPHO010000021.1, from coordinate 37,804 downwards.
TCGATATCATGTTTAATAATGCCGGCATCGGGGGCGGTGGGATGATCCTCGATCAAGATATGGAAGGGTACTTCAAAACGATTGGTGTGAACCAGCATGGAGTGGCCTTTGGAATCATGGCAGCGGGACGAAAAATGATGGAACTAGGTAACAATGGTGTCATTATAAATACAGCCTCTGTGTTTGGCTACTTAGCTTCCCACGGGACTTTCGCCTATCAAGCGTCTAAAGGCGCCGTAAGGATGATGACACAGACAGCTGCTTTGGAATTGGGTGCTTACGGAATACGCGTAGTGGGCATTGCACCAGGCGGTGTTGACACTCCAATCATACAAGGCTATAAGGATATGGGAATCATCGATAAATTGCATGCAAGTCAAATGCGCGGTAAATTAATTAAGCCAGAAGCAATCGCAAATGCTGTCTATCTATTATCTTTGGAAGAAGCGGATGCAATCAATGGAAGTGTAGTCATGGTTGATGATGGATATGCATCTTTTAAATGATTTTCTGAAAAAGAAAACATCGTCGCATTCAGACGATGTTTTCTATATATGATATTTGGGAATATTGATTTCTATAGATCAAAGGTAATATTGACCGATTAGCACCATCGAGATATCATGGGAAATAGATTGGTGAAACCGGTCTTATTTTTATAAAAGAAGGTTGATATTTTTGAAAAAAGGGCAGCAAACCAAAGAACGAATCATAAATGTAGCCCGGACGCTTTTTGCCACCAAAGGTTTTGACATGACAAGAACGAATGAAATTGCCTCTGCATGCAATGTTTCCGAAGCTACTATTTATAAATACTTTGAAAGCAAAAAAGATTTGCTTCTGGCTACAATTACTCCTAATGAAAAAGAGGAGTCTGAAGACGGGACTAGCCATCTATCTACGGATGATCTTGTGGAGAATCACGTTTGCACCATGATAAACAAAATTCTGGAAAATAAAGAACAATTTTCGATATTATTTCGGGAAACGCAATTCGATCAAGATATTTCAAAGCAATATGTGGATCAGATTTTCAAGCCGAATGCCAAACATGTAGAAATACAAAAAAGAATAGATAGCGGAGAGATACATTATATTTCTGATATTATTCTATTTAATGTAGGGATCATTTCCTTCACATTGGCGTTATCCACTCATTATGAGATTCATCAACAGAAAAAGGAACCATATTTTACTGCTGAGCGAATTAAGAGCATTGCTCAACTTTTGGTTTATGGTATTCATGGGAAAAACAATCATACATAATAAAACGGTCATATTTAAAGGCATGAGCATCAAGCCGTAAATATGACCGTTTTATTTTTGAATGGGAAGCGATCATTCTTATTGACGAAGTCAATTCGTGAATTAAATAAACAGGTGTGTAAGATTTGACTTATATTTTTCAGACTATTACGATAAATACATGCTGCACGATATGACATTATGAGGATTTTATCTGGAAATCATGTAACATGGAGGGGATTTATAATGAGCGAAATCGTAATTTTATCAGGAAGTCCAGCGGTTCCATCAAGAACGGACATATCACTAAAACATATTCAATCTTTAGTTGAAAAAGAAGGATTTACCACAACTTATTACTCAATTACGGAATTCTCAGCAGATGATTTATTCCAGGGGAAATATAATAGTGAAGAAATTTTAAAGCTTTCAGAAAAAATTCAAGAAGCTAGAGGAATTATTATTGGTTCACCTGTATATAAGGCCTCTTACACAGGCATATTGAAAGCCTTGATTGATATGCTGCCAGAAGGAGCTTTTAAGGGAAAGCCAGTGCTGCCAATTATGATTGGCGGAAGTAACAGGCATTTATTGGCGATAGACTACGCGCTTAAACCATTAATTTCAATATTGAAAGGCGAGCCGTTGCAGGGCATATATTTTGTGGATAAGGAAATAGATAAACAGAATTCAGAAAACCCGATTAATGATTTGAATTTAGTGGATCGGGTTCAGAGTCAGGTTCAGGAATTTGTAGAAGCGATTCAATTAAGGAATTAATGGCTGCAAGCTATCGGCTTCAACAAAAGGACTGGTATTCGAATAATTTTTTTTAAAATAATGCCAGACGTCAATAATAGGCTAATTAATGAAAATAGGCGCATTTTTTTGGAGACTTTAACTAAAAAAATGAGTCTATTTTCGTATTTAAATGAACATAAAATCATTAATGGAATAGTGTGTATAAAAATAACAGTTCATCCAGTATATTAAACCAAGTTAATTTATAAGAAAACTCCATTGACAAGGATTAAATTTATGTTAATATTTAAAATAATAAAACTTATCCAGAGCGACGGAGGGAATTGGCCCTTTGAAGTCCAGCAACCTGCATGATATGCAAGGTGCTACATCCAACAAAATGTTGATCATTTTGGAAGATAAGGTAATGAATATTTACCTTGGAATCTTTCCATCATGGAAAGATTTTTGTTTTTCGAAAAAAATATTGGCAAACCATAGCAATGTAAGGTTGTTAGGAATTATATAAATTTAAGAAATTCGTTTAATCAGCCTCTAAAAAAAAGATATTCCGGAATTCCTTAAAGGGGGAACAGGTTTGGATAAAGAGAATCAGCTTGCAGAAATATTTGAACGACTTCAAGAAATGCTTAATTCAATGAAATATGGATCCATTACACTTATTGTCCAAGATGGTAAAATCATTCAAATGGAAAGAAATGAAAAACTAAGAATTAAATAAGGTATCTGCTGACTAGAAAAACTAGAGGCGGGTTTAACTGATATAAAGAGAGTATTGGTTAGATTCGTCTCTTTTTCCTAGATCATATAACTCGAGAAGATTACAACGGGAATTGATCTACAGTTACTCTAACCTGTGAAACATAGAGCAAGTTCTTAGAGGGGGTAATAAAGTTGGCTGCATTAATAAATTATGAAAATTTCAACACCGGGGATTTACCTGCATTTCCTGAAGATAGTGAGACAAAAGGTGCTTTGGAAGTTCTGCAATGGGCGAATGAACAATATGGAAACAAACTCATTTATGCCTGTAGTTTTGGTATTGAAGGCATCGTGCTTACGGATTTATTGGCGAAGGTCAACCCATCGGCAAAAATTGTTTTCCTGGATACAGATGTACATTTCGAGGAAACTTACCAACTGATCGATCAAGTGAAAAAGAGATATCCAAAGCTTTCGATCGAAATGAAGAAACCTGCCTTGACGCTTGAGGAACAAGCAGCGGAATATGGAGATGAATTATGGCTTAGTGATTCCAATAAGTGTTGTAACATCCGGAAAATCACTCCGCTTACTGATGTGCTTTCAACGGCAACAGCCTGGCTTTCTGGACTGCGGAGGGAGCAATCCGAAACAAGGGCGCTGACCGAGTATATCAACAAGGATAATAAGTTCAAATCGATTAAAATATGTCCACTCATTCATTGGACATGGAAAGATGTTTGGCGTTACGCCCACAAAAATGGACTTCCGTATAATATCCTGCATGATAATGGATATCCGAGCATTGGCTGTAAAACGTGTACGGCACCTGCCATCAATGCCGATGACTTACGCTCAGGCCGTTGGCAAGGTGCGCAAAAAACAGAATGCGGATTGCATTTATCTTAAAATAAATAGAAACCATAGGGGGAAATTAGCATGACAATCAGTCTACCGCACGGAGGAACATTAATCGATCTTTGGGAACCAAAATATGATTTTAGTAAAATAACAAAGTCAATCGAAATTGATGAAATAGCATTAAGTGACCTTGAATTGATAGGCACTGGTGCCTACAGTCCGATTAAAGGATTCTTTACGAAAAGTGATTATGAGACAGTTGTCAAGGATATGAGACTTAGCAGCGGCCATGTTTGGAGCATCCCGATTACGCTGCCTTTGACTGAAAAAGCTGCAGAATCTCTTATTATAGGTGAAGAAGTGAAGCTGACTCATGAGGGTGAAACATATGGGGTCCTCTCCGTTTCTGATATTTTCACTCCCGATAAACAATTGGAAGCGACTTTAGTATATCAAACGGATGATGGGGAGCATCCTGGAGTGAGAAATTTATATAACCGCGGGGATGTATATGTCGGCGGAGAAATAAAGTTAGTCAAGAGAATAGAGCGTCCGCTATTTCAAGCCCATTATTTGGACCCAGTTGAGACAAGGAAAGCCTTTGCTGAAAAAGGCTGGGAAACCGTTGTCGGATTCCAAACGAGGAACCCTGTTCACCGTGCGCATGAATACATTCAAAAGACAGCTTTGGAGATTGTCGATGGCTTATTCTTAAACCCTCTTGTAGGGGCCACTAAATCCGATGACATTCCGGCAGATGTACGAATGGAGAGCTATAAAGTGCTGCTTGATAAATATTATCCCAAGGATCGTGTCTCTCTTGCCGTCTTCCCTGCTGCCATGCGTTATGCAGGACCAAGAGAAGCCATTTTCCATGCGATGGTCCGTAAAAATTATGGTTGCACCCATTTTATCGTCGGACGTGATCATGCGGGTGTGGGCGATTATTACGGCACATATGATGCTCAAAAAATCTTTGGGAATTTTAACGCGGATGAATTAGGGATCACACTATTATTCTTTGAACATAGTTTTTACTGTAAAGCATGTGGCAATATGGCTTCAGCTAAAACTTGTCCGCATGGAAAGGAAGACCATGTCATCCTGTCCGGAACGAAGGTAAGGGAAATGTTGCGAAATGGGGAAATTCCTCCAGCTACCTTTAGCCGTAAAGAAGTCATCGAGGTGTTGATCGAAGGTCTAAAAAAGAATGAAGTTTATAACTGATTGGACATAAATTGAAGGATCACATGATGAGGGGGATTATTATATGAGTAAAAGTACGAATGTCACTTGGCATGAAACGTCATTGACCAAGGAGCTCCGCCGGAAGCAGAACGGGCATGATAGCACAGTTCTTTGGTTTACAGGACTGTCGGGTTCCGGAAAATCAACGATTGCTAACGCGGTCGCTAAAGAGTTATATAATCGGAATATTCGAAGTTATGTTTTGGATGGTGATAATATCCGCCATGGTTTAAATAAAGATTTAGGTTTTTCTGAAGAGGATCGAACCGAGAATATCAGGCGGATAGGTGAGGTTTCCAAGCTCTTCGTGGATAGTGGGCAGTTCGTATTGACCGCCTTCATATCACCTTTTAGAGCTGATCGGCAGATTGTACGTGATTTACTCGAAGAAGGCGAGTTTATTGAAGTATACATAAAATGTCCGATCGAAGAGTGCGAAGTGCGTGATCCAAAAGGTCTGTATGACAAGGCGCGTAAGGGAATCATTAAAGACTTTACCGGAATCGACTCTCCATACGAAGAACCTGAACAACCGGAAATCATTTTAGAATCCGACCAATACAGCATTGAAGAATGCGTTGAACAGGTAATCGGCTATTTGACAGCAAAGAAAGCGATCTAATCAAGGAGGAAATGTAATGGTTTACGAGAAATTTTGGTCGGAAAATCCACTAATCGCTAAAAATAAAACGGAAATCTGGAAATTGGAAAAAGACGGATTGAAGATATTCGATGATATTCCACATTACGCTGCAAATGGTTTTGATTCCATCCCTAAAGAGAATTGGGATATGTTCAAATGGGCAGGCCTATACCTGCAACGGCCAAAAGAAGCTGGTTACTGGATGATGCGTGTCGTTATTCCCGGAGGTATCCTGACTTATGATCAACAAATGGCACTAGCTAACATCGCTAAAGATTATGGGAGGGATGTATATGATATTACAACCCGTCAAGCCATTCAATTTCACTGGTTGACCATCGAACAAGTCCCGGATATCTTAAGCCGTTTAGAACAGGTTGGACTGACTACGGCCGGTGCATGCGGTGATATCACACGTAATATCATCGGGAATGCATTAGCTGGCATCGACCCTGACGAAATTTTTGATACACGTGAAGTCCTTAATGATGTATTTGAGTATTTCCGCCTTAACGAAGACTATTCGAACCTTCCAAGGAAATATAAAATGTCCATTAGTGCTAATATCCATAATGCTTCGAATGCTGAAATCAACTGTGTTTCATTCAATCCAGCTACAAAAGAAATTGATGGAGTAATGGAAGTTGGCTTTCACGTAAAAGTGGGCGGGGGGCTTTCCTCCGTTCCGATGCTGGCAGAAGAACTTGACTTATTCATTTTACCTGAAAAAACAGTCGAAGTAGCAGCAGCCATCACGACCATATTCCGTGACTTTGGCTACCGTGAAAAGCGTCATCGCTCCCGATTGAAATTCCTTGTGGCTGACTGGGGTCCTGAACAATTCAAGGAAAAATTGCTGGAATACACGGGGCCGCTTCCTGAAAAGGGAGAAAGTGCAGTGAAGGGATGGAATGCAGGTTATTTCTATGGCATCCATAAACAAAAACAAGATGGTCTGAACTATGTTGGGGTCAATATACCAGTTGGTCGTCTAAATCCAGACGAAGTGATCGAGTTTGCCGAACTTGCGAAGAAATATGGAAATGGTGAAATCCGCAACTGTAATTCTCAAAATTTAATCATTCCAAATGTGCCGGATGCAAAACTTGAGGAATTAAAACAGGAATCCATCTTTGAAAGATTTCCATATCAACCAAAAAAATTCATTGGTTATTCCGTTTCTTGTACAGGCATCGAGTATTGTAACCTGGCACTCGTTGAAACAAAAAAACGAATGAGGACCATTTCTGAAACACTGGACAAGGAAATAGATCTCGATGTGCCTGTAAGGATGCATATGGTCGGTTGTCCGAATAATTGCGGTCAAAGAGCAATCGCCGAAATAGGGCTTCAAGGCATAAAAATGAAAAATCAGGACAAAAAGATGGTCGAAGCTTTTGAGATATACGTCGGAGGAACGCTGAATGAAGGCGGGAAGTTCAATGAAAAACTTAAAGGGAAAGTGGAAGCTGAACAGCTCTATCATGTTCTGAAAGAACTGATCCTATTTTTCAAAGAAACAAAGCTTCTATCCGAAACCTTCCTTGATTTTGTGGAAAGGGTAGGAATAGCAGAGTTACAAAGTAAGCTTGATGATATAATGGCCGAAGTGGCCGTTTAATAGGGGAAGGTAAGCAATTCATGAATCTATACAGATTTGAAGTCACTATCAAGGAAGAGCCAATCCATGTCATCATTGTTGCCGATTCAGATGAAAAGGCGTTTGAACTTGTTGATATCGAGCTGGAAAAGCATTATTTGAAAATGCCTGAGGTGGACGACATCTCATTATACGAAAAAAAGAAAATTAAAAATGGAGCTGGTTTCATTTTATCGGAATTCGAAACGATTCTCTAAGGGAAGGCAGGTTGCATAAATGGGGAAAGTATATCTAGTAGGAGCCGGTCCCGGAGATCCAGATTTAATTACATTAAAAGGATTAAAATGCATTCAAGAAGCTGATGTCATTTTATATGATCGACTTGTCAATAAAGATCTATTAAATTATGCAAAAGCCGATGTAGAGTTGATTAATTGCGGTAAACTTCCGGATTACCATTTATTGCAGCAAGATACTATCAATCGTTTCCTGATCAAATATGCAAAAAAGGGAAAAGTCGTCACCCGATTGAAAGGTGGCGATCCATTCGTCTTCGGTAGAGGCGGAGAGGAAGCGGAAGCCCTTGCCACAAGTGGAGTGAGCTTTGAAATTGTACCAGGAATTACAGCTGGAATTGCCGCTACAGCCTATGCAGGAATTCCAGTTACACATAGGGACCACGCTTCATCTTTCGCGATCGTTACCGGTCATCGGAAAAAGGATGAAGAGGATAATATCAAGTGGGAAGCCCTTGCAAAAGGAATCGATACATTAGCCATTTACATGGGTGTTAAAAACCTGCCATATATTCAAGGAAAACTTATGGAGCATGGAAAAAGTCCAGAGACTCCGGTAGCTCTCATCCATTGGGGGACTTTAAAAACACAAAGGACAGCTGTCAGTACCTTGGCTAATGTAGTGGATACGGCCAAAAACGAACAGATTTCGAACCCTTGCATGATAGTCGTGGGCGATGTCGTTAATTTGCGTGAAAAAATTAAATGGTTTGAAGCAAAACAAGCCGAAAATTTGTTGGCAAATGAGGCATTTTAATGGAAGCCATTTTATACATTTGCCATGGAAGCCGCGTTAAAGAAGCTTCAGCCCAAGCCATTGACTTTATTAAAGTTTGTATGGCAGCACAGCCAAATTCCATTCAGGAGTATTGCTTCTTAGAATTGGAAACTCCAACGATAGAAGACGCCTACGAACGGTGTGTACAAAAAGGAGCGACGAAAATCATCGCTATTCCCGTTCTATTGCTGACTGCTGTACATGCAAAATATGATATACCAGTCATATTGAACAAAATGAAAAAACGGTTCCCTGCAGTTGACTTGAGATACGGAAGACCGATTGGTGTCAGTGATAAAATGGTTGACATTTTAGTGGAACGGTTGGAAGAAACAAAAGAGCGGGTTACTGAGGATTCTTTGGTTTTATTGGTCGGAAGGGGCAGCAGTGATCCCGATGTGAAAAGGGATTTAGGCCGAATAGCGGATTTGCTTAGGAACAGGTTTCCAAAAAGCCGGGTCCAGGAATGTTATTTGACAGCTGCCACACCAAGCTTTGAAGAAGCATTGGATTTTGCTGAGGAATCCCGACCAAACCAAGTTTTTATCATTCCTTACCTATTGTTTACTGGTATCTTAATGAAGTCAATCGAAAATAGGCTGAGAAAGATCCAAAAAAAGGGAAGGCAAAAAATCATACTTTGCCGTTACTTAGGTTATCATCCAAAGATTGAACATGCAATATCAGAACGAATTCATGAAGTGAGTGGAGAGGGAGCTTATGTATCCAATTACGCTTAATATCGCGAACAAGAAGTGTGTCATTATCGGCGGTGGAAAAATAGGTTACTTTAAAGCCGGCCCCTTGTTGGAAGCTGGTGCTGAAGTGACCGTCGTAAGCCCTGAGATATGCGAGGGATTTCAACTATTGGAAAAAGAAGGCAAGGTTCGAGTTTTACTAAAAGAAGTGGAAGAAACCGACTATAAAGATGCCTTTTTAATCATAGTTGCAACAAACTCTACATTAGTTAATGAACGAGTTTATGAGAATACATCCCAAAGTCAGTTAGTAAACGTAATTAGTAATCATGAGCTGGGTAATTTTCATATTCCGGCTACATTGAATAGAGGCATGCTTTCCATAAGTGTTTCTACCAATGGAGCAAGTCCTACACTGGCAAAAAAAATCCGGAATGACTTAGGGGAAGTATATGATGAGTCATTTGAAGAGTATCTTGAATTCCTTTTTGAAGCAAGGATGATTATTAAGAAGAGTTCATTTTCAAAAGAGGCAAAATCTAAGTTGTTGAAAGAGTCAATAGAGGATGTTTATAAATATTCCCTAAAAGAAAGATATCGTTTTTTAGCTAGGCTTTTGCCAGTAGAAGCTGAATAAGTAAATCATTGGGCTGATCAGAAAAACTGAAGGCACCTAACCAACATGTCATTTCATTTTGGTTAGGTGCCTCTTCGTGTCTTAAAAGAAATTTGAATGATCTATTCAGGCAACTGTAACCGTCTGTCGGGTCGATGTTATCAAGGTTCTATTTTATTGAAAAAGGGGAAGGTCATGAAAAAGTTAATTGTTTTAGCCTTTATCGGGTTTTTAGCCCAATTAATAGATGGTTCACTTGGAATGGGGTATGGGGTGAGTTCCACTTCCTTATTGTTGACATTCGGGATTGCCCCTGCAGTAGCATCGGCATCCGTTCATTTATCAGAAGTAGTGACCACAGCAGTGTCCGGAGCTTCACATATAAAGTTTGGGAACGTGGATAAAAATATGGTCTATCGCTTGATCATTCCAGGTTCGGTGGGCGCATTTGTAGGTGCATGTTTCCTGAGCAACCTTCCTGCCGAATTAGCTAAACCGTATATTGCCATATTTTTATTTGGCCTTGGTGTGTACGTTTTATTCCGCTTTTTATTTATTTTTAAACCGTCAAAGGAAAACGAAACGGTAAACCCATTAACCGCAAAACAATCCATTCCGTTGGGCCTTTTTGCCGGCTTTTGTGATGCAACTGGCGGAGGTGGATGGGGCCCGATTGCAACGCCTGTTTTATTGTCAAAAAAAGGGATGACTGCGAGAAAAGCCGTAGGAACTGTAGATACGAGTGAATTTGCCATCGCTTTCTTCGGAAGTCTTGGTTTTATCCTTTCTCTTGGATGGGAAGCGGTCAATTGGCTTTGGGTGGCCGCGTTGATTATTGGCGGAGTGGTTGCGGCACCAATTGCAGCCTGGCTCGTCAGAATGCTACCTGCTCAATTAATGGGTGTTTTAGTAGGTGGTTTCATTATCTTAATCAATGTACGAACCCTATTAGCCGCATGGATTCCGATTGAAGCCCATATATATATCTATACAGGCATCGTGATTATATGGCTTTCAGGAATTCTTTTTACCATCAATAAGATGTCCACAGCAAGAAAAGATGATCATATCGAACAACAACAGCAGAATGTTTCCTAATTCCCGAGTTAGGCAGAGGTTGATGTACACAAAAGGAAATTCAGTTACCTACTATGAAAACTCGTAGGTACATAAATACCTACGAGAAAAGTCATTAAAGTCATTCAATGAAAACTAGATCCTATTTATAGACTTAATCAGTTCCCAGCCCCATAGCTGTGTCTATTAAGTATACGCTTTTAAGTTATCTTAAAAATCGAGAGACTTATGCCTCCAATATCTATGTAGTTTTATTCTCCTAGCAAAGAATCAAGAGCACCCCTATCCAAGACCATCTTTATCATTGTGAGAGTTTTATATTTCAAAACAGCAGCAGAACCATTAATTGATGGCCTGCTGCTGTTCAAATGATTGAATTGTGCTTTCATATAATTCAATAAGCGGTAATATAATTTTTTTACTATCGAAATGTTCCAATACCAATTTTCTTAATTCTCTGCCTGTTGGAACCCCAATACTTGATTGATGGAGGTTTCGTAAGTCCCGATAAATAATGGCCTGGCTGCTGGCCTGTTTTGCAGCATGATCCCCAAAGTAGCATTCCCACGCTTGTTGAAAGTTATTACTATTCACTTCCCCAAAGTATCCGAGATTTCCACACGAAATAACGGGTCTCTCGCATGCCATTGCTTCCAAAGCAACCCTGCCAGTACCAACAACATAGTCTGCAAGCGCATAATAGTCCTTCACATTTTGTTGTTCCCCGGTGAAATGAATGAACTCTTCCTTACACGAAGAATGGATACTTGCTGCCATATTCTTAATATCCTTTAGTTGGCTTCCGTTGCCTACGATGATCACATGAAGGTTGGGAATATCCTTTTTTAAATCCCTGCAGGCTTTGATTAAAAGCATGCAGATTCTTGCTTTATGTCGAGTTATCCTGCTGCAGTATAGAATTACTTTAGCTTTCGGAGGAATATTCATTTTTTCCCTTAATTCCAATGAAGGGGAAGGGGAAAAATCGGTTGTATCAATACCATTTGCAATTATTGAAATATTCTTAGGGAAAAATGGCTGAATATGTTTTTTTACCGGTTCACTAACCGCAACTGCGGCATCTGTAATCCGTAAGACACTTTTTATATCGGATTTGGGGAAGTATGTCCCGTGAAGAGTGAATATGAACGGAATGTTTGAGAGTTTCGCAGCCTTGGCAGCGATGTTGCCCGATGTAATCTGGTGACCATGCACTAGTGAAATCTGTTCTTTTCGTAACAAATCTACCAAACTGTTTAATAATAGAGATTCTGCCTCGGAATTGATTGTTAATGTTTTAGGAAAATTCATTTGATGAATTTTACATCCCGTTTTTCGTAATCGACTTATCATACTCCCGTTTCCTGTAACAACTGCTGTATAAATTCCTCTAGACTGTAATTCCTTCACAAGACTCAAAACATGCGTTTCCGTTCCACTTACATCCATCGTATCTAACACCATCAGAACTCTTATTGATTTCATGATATTTTCCTTCTTGTGGAAACTTTACCCGACTCAGGAAATGAAAGAAGTTTAATTTGATTTGAAGAAAATGGGGAAATAACGGCGTTTATTTCTTGTCTTAAGAATGAGAGGGGCTCTTGATCCGTTCCAGTTATGGCCCAACAAATAATATCGTCAGTATTAGATTGTCCCCATCTAACATAATAACCTTTATTTAATGCTTCTGAAAAAACAATATTAATAGGAAGTGAACATTTGAAAAATGGGTATGTTGCTTGACTTGACCTTGTATCAGGACATTCTTTGATTGGTTCAGGTGTTTCGTAGCATGAAGGAATTACAAAGCTTATGTAATCCCTTATTTGTCTATATTTCATAGTTATCACCTCAACTGTATCATATTCAGCTTTTAAAGAAATGGACATGGATTTGTAAAACCTTCAAAAAAAAATTATTCAAGTAATTAAAAAAAGGTTATTTAGTCCAAGCCGAAAAGACCAGTCATCAATATACTACTTTTGAAGCGATATAAGAAAGGCGCAGCAAAATGACAAGATCCTCAAAGAAATCAATTTACTCTGATGGATCAAGGAATTCAAGGAGATCGAATCTAGGTAAAATAGTAGAAAAAATCCAGATCGAAATTCATTTTCGGTTCCATACAAGGATACACATTCTCGATCGACAACGAGTTCAGTGCTGTATTAAGGAAAGGAAGGGGGACCGTTGCAAAAAGGAAGAGGAAAAAAAGAAATCCGAGCATTGGGGATGAAGGAAATAAAGAAGTGAACAATGATGAAGGAAATAAAATAGACAATAAAAAAGGTGGTAAAAAAATGAGCAGTGAGAAGCAAGAGAAGCAATGTAAAAAGAATTCCTGCGACTATCTCTACTATAAATGGCTTATTGAAAATGGAACAGCTCCGGGGAGACCTGGATCCCCTGGATCCCCAGGTGCATCAGGAGATCCGTACCATGATTTGAAAAGGGTTTTAAGAAGATTACTAGGAAGAACGGTAACGGTTTCAAATGGTTTTGCCCCTGTGACGGGAATATTAAGTGCGATTGAAGCTGATTATATCGTAATTAGTGAAGCCGCTGGATCTGTTGTATTTGTTCCGCTTAACGCCATCAAATCAGTTAGAGAGCCTATTTAAGGAGGAGAATGCATTGTTAGCTAGTATTTTTTATAGACAACTAAGACATTACATTGGGAACACGGTTGAAGTGGCTACGAGCAGTGATTTATTCGTGGGAGTGTTACATGAAGTAACCGATGAAATAATTCGATTAACAGAAACGGCTCTGGGTTACGAAAACAACTTAGATATCATTACAATACCACTAGATCAGATTGAATATGTTCGCGTTGATAACGCACAATAAGTTATATGTAGAAGCAGCCACCTATCAGGTGGCTGTTTTTTTGGCGTTTGAAATGCCATCGGATTCGTACATGCCAATTGGTTAAGCAAAGGTATATCATATTTATCAGTCTTTCGATTCATTAGGGAAAATAAATGAAAGGGGCTGTGATAATTGGTCGGGGTCATTTGATTCCTTAAACAACACTCATTAGATAAAGAGACGTGAGTGTAGTTTTTCCTAGTTTTATAGCATGTATCTTTCTGTGAAAAAAGAATACTGAATTCAAGAGGTGCAATAGATCTTCAATATTCCATAATTATGGAGTTATCATCCTTCATTCTACTTAGATCGTTGTTAAGTTTTTGGAGATAAGTTTGTGAAAATGGCGGAAAAGGTAGTTAAATTTTTTTCAGTTTTGTACAATAATTATATAAGAGATTTGAAAAGGAGTTTTATAATGGAAGGCATCGCTGATCATTTGAAGGAAAATCTGGATATATTGTTTGTTGGTTTCAATCCAAGCATTCGGTCAGGAGAGACTGGCCACCATTATGCGAATCCAAACAATCGTTTTTGGAAAATCCTCTTCGAGTCAGGGCTGACACCAAGGAAATATCACCCAACTGAAGACTCGTCATTGATGGATCTAGGTTACGGTTTTACCAATATCGTTTCCAGGCCTACAAAAGGTGCTGACGAAATCACTAAAGAAGAGTACATAAAAGGAAGGAAGCAGCTAAAAAGGAAAATTGAAAAATATAAACCTAAACTTGTCTGTTTTGTTGGCAAGGGTGTCTATCAGGAATATCGTCAATTACGGAAGATCTCTTGGGGGCTGCAAGGAGATCCTTCATCGAAGCGGACAATGGAATTCGTTGCCCCTTCTTCAAGCGGTTTAGTGAGAATGCGGATAGAAGAAATCATTGAAATATATAGTGAGTTGCCAATTCTGCTCGGCAAGCTGGGGGGAAATTGAAGGAACTTATTAAAATAAGGGTGGAATTCTTATGAGTCAGGATAGTGCTGAATGGAAAAGTGATGGCTTTTCCGAAGTTAAAGAAGGGGAAGGCTTTTGGCAAGGAGTTAAGGATTGTATACCTACATTGTTGGGATATTTAAGTATCGGTTTTGCTGCAGGAGTCGTAGAAAAAACGTCAGGCTTAAGTATGATTGAAGTGGCACTTATGTCGCTTTTACTCTATGCAGGGTCAGGACAATTCATAGCGGCTGGGATGATAGCTGCAAGTCATCCAGTATCGGCCATTATTTTTACGATTTTTTTTGTTAACAGTCGTCATCTTTTACTTAGTGCTGCATTAGCACCATATTTCAGGCATCAAAGTTTGAAACAAAACATGATAACGGGAGCCCTATTAACGGATGAAACGTTTGGGGTGGCCGTCACATCAGCACAGAAAAAGAAACAACTCGATTTTAAATGGATGCTTGGTTTGAATCTTGCAGCCTATTTAAATTGGTTCATTGCAAATATGGCCGGCGGTTTCTTTGGACAATGGATTCCTGATCCCGAAAAATATGGGATGGACTTCGCCTTGCCAGCGATGTTCATCGGCCTTTTAGTTTTGCAAATTTTAAGTAAAAAAGCCTTTTTTATAGATCTTGCAGTCGCAATTAGCAGCATATTAATCGTTGTTGCAGTAAGCTTCTTCTTTCCTGGCAGTACTGGCGTCATAGTAGCAACGATTGTAGCTTCAACGATAGGGATGGTGATTGGCAGATGGAAATAAGCGGATATATCCTTGTTGTCATCATAGGGACTTCGATTGTAACTTTCATACCTAGAGTCGTTCCATTGATGCTGCTTAGTAAAATGCAGATTCCTGAGTGGGGCATTGACTGGCTGAAGCATGTGCCAGTGGCTGTAATGGCGGCGTTGTTGGCTCAAGAGCTACTATTATCGGAACAGGTCTTTTCAATTAAGGATAATGCATTGAATTTATCCGCAGCTTTACCTGCTTTCCTGGTTGCCATTTTTACGAGGAGTCTCTTGGGTACGGTTATGATTGGAGTGCTTTCCTTGATGATATTACGATTTTTCTTTTAATAAGTACTAAAAATTTAAAGGATGGGCCGATATAACCAGTAATGGATTTTCCATTACTGGTTTTTCATTTCACATAACATAATTTACTATATGCAACTATTTGACTTCGTCCATTTCGGTTAGGCAAATAACGATTTTTAATGAACATTGTCAGCTTGATTATCAAACAAGACAGTGATTACATAAACTAGGGTGATAACTTCTGAAGAGTCGTTTTGGTTAACTGGAATGAAAGCGCTTCTAATTTAAAATGAATGATCCAACGTTTAGAAAATGGGAGTCTGTCAACAATGGGAATAAGTAAATAACTATGGAGGTGTTCAATTAATGAATGTTAATGGTGCCCTAGAGGTTCTTGATCGTATGCGGCTTCCTAATGGCGCGTATACTGCAAGCGTTTCCGATGATTATAATTATGTATGGATAAGGGATGTCGTTTATACAGTACTGCCATTTATAAATGATCCATCCAATCGTTATGAGAAAGCATATCATGCTTTATTCGACTTATTTCAATCCTATGAGTGGAAGATAGATATTCATACTGAACAGAAACCCCAGTATCTTTATGAACATATCCATGCACGGTATTCCACTGAATTGGAAGAACTGACTGATGAGTGGGGGCATGCCCAAAATGATGCGATAGGTGCCTTTTTATGGGGTGTCGGAGAAGGATATAGGCATGGAAAAAAGGTGATAAGAAATCAACGTGATTTACAAATCGTACAAAAGTTGGTCAATTACTTGGAATGCCTGCAATATTGGCAGTCGGAAGATAACGGGATGTGGGAAGAAAATATCGAAATTCATGCTTCAAGCATCGGTGCATGTGTTGCTGGTTTGAATTCAGTCAAGATGCTGGTCAACGTTAAGGAGGAACTGATAATGAAGGGAGAAGAAACACTTCGTTTCCTACTCCCGAGGGAAAGTTATTCAAAAGAGACGGATCTAGCCCTTTTATCCTTAATTTATCCTTATCGACTGGTAGATCGTGAAATAGCCCTTAAAATATTGAAGAATGTCACAGGGCGCCTTGAAAGAACAAAAGGTTGTATACGATATGAAAAGGACCTTTATTATAATGAAGGCCAGGAAGCGGAATGGTGTTTCGGTCTTCCGTGGCTGGGCTTATGCTACCTTGAACTTGGCATGATAAACAAAGTAAAGGAATATACAGATAAAACGAAAATGATCATTCCAGAAAATTGGGAAGTCCCTGAGTTATATATTGGAGGCAGTAATATTCCAAACAGGAATACTCCCCTGGCATGGTCAGTCTCATTATCCTATTTATTCTTAAAGAAAACTCACATGATCCGAACTGAACAAGTAACATGAAGCATTCATACATGATTCCTTAAAGCTCTTTCCTATAAAATGGGGAGGGCTTTTATTGGAATAACAATATTTTTACATTAAATGGTCTTTTTCTACATAAAAATGTTTTAATTTTCAAAAAAAGGGCATTTAATTATAATAAGTTCACCTCCATTTGAAGGATTAATATCATTTCCATCGAATATATATAATAACTGGGGAACGATGGGTAAAATACTATCGAGTTAATACTGATGGAGGGGTTTTATTGAGTACAATTATGGACCAGCTACAAGAGAATTATCCAAGCGATTTCGATTTATATTTGTTTCATGAAGGCACCCTTTATGAAAGCTATAAAATGCTTGGGGCACACATTGTAACATCATTAGGTAATGAAGGAGTACGCTTCGCCGTTTGGGCCCCCCATGCCAAGCAAGTTTCAGTAGTCGGTAATTTTAATAATTGGGACGGAAATGATCATGCGATGAAACGGATCGAGCGTTCAGGCGTCTGGGTGTTGTTCGTACCAGGACTTCAAGAAGGGGAACTTTATAAATACGAAATACATACACCTGGAAATAAACGTATCCTAAAAGCCGATCCATATGCCTTCTATTCGGAAGTCAGACCAAAAACAGCCTCGGTCATTAAAAGGTTGGATAATTTTGAATGGCAAGATTCGAAGTGGATAGCCGATAGGAAAAAGGAAAATATCTATCATAAACCCATGTCCATATATGAAGTACACCCTGGAACATGGAAACAGACAGAAGATGGTGAATTTTATTCGTACCGTGAATTGGCTGATAGATTAGTTGATTATGTGATTGATAATAGTTTTACACATATTGAAATCATGGCCATAATGGAACACCCATTTGATAAATCGTGGGGATACCAGGTCACGGGCTATTATTCCGTTACCAGTCGTTACGGTTCACCGGAAGATTTTAAGTATTTGATTAACCTTTGCCACCAAAAGGGCATTGGCGTCATCCTTGACTGGGTTCCCGCCCATTTTTGTAAAGATGCACATGGACTTTCCCATTTTGATGGTACGCCTCTCTATGAACCAATTGATCATACTAGGGCAGAGCGTCCGTTATGGGGAACATACAATTTTGATTTTACTAAACCGGAAGTAATCAGTTTTCTTATATCAAATGTGATGTTTTGGATGGATATATACCATATTGATGGGGTCCGTGTCGATGCGGTATCGTCAATGGTTTATTTAAATCATGATAATCCCTTGCCGGTTAAGCTGAAAAACCAGTTTGGCGGTGAGGAAAATATAGAAGCCATACAATTTTTGCAAAAACTTAATGAGGTGGTTTTCAAAAAATATCCCAATGCACTAATGATGGCTGAAGAAGCAACAGACAGGCCGCTTATAACATCACCTACCGATATCGGAGGCCTGGGTTTTAATTACAAATGGAATATGGGATGGACTAACGATATTCTTCGTTACATGAAACTTGAAACGAATGAAAGGCCAAATCACCATAGCCTCTTAACATTTTCATTGTTCTATGCTTTTTCAGAAAATTTTGTCTTGCCCTTTTCACATGATGAAGTAGTTCATGGCAAGAAGTCTTTATTGAATAAGATGCCAGGTGACTATTGGCAGAAATTCGCAAACTTACGGTTGCTCTTTGGGTATTTCATGACACATCCTGGAAAGAAACTTCTCTTTATGGGCGGTGAATTTGGCCAGTTCATAGAATGGAAAGATGAGGAACAATTGGATTGGCTGCTTTTGAAATATGAATCTCACGAAAAGCTGGCATATTACTTCCGTACCCTTCAGGAATTTTATAGGCAAACTTCCTCTCTATGGAGATTGGATCATGTCCAGGAGGGATTTGAATGGATAGAACCAAACAATAGTAGTCAGAGTATCATAACCTATATGAGAAAAGGTAAACGCAAAGGTGATTATTGTATTGTTGTCTGTAATTTCTCTGCACAGGCCCATGCTCATTATCAAATAGGTGTGCCTTCCCAGGGGAAATATATAGAGGTCTTCAGCAGTGATTCAGCAGCGTTCGGAGGATCCGGTCAGGTCAATGAAAAACCCATTAATGTCAAAAAAGAATCATGTCATAATCAACCATACAGCATGGAAATAACCGTACCTCCTTTAGGCATATCAATTTATATGAAGCAAACAAAAAAAAGACGGGGGAGAGTGAACGAATAATGGGAGCGAAAAAATGGATAGCAATGTTATTGGCAGGAGGCCAGGGTTCGAGGTTAGGTGAATTGACAATCGGTTTGGCAAAACCAGCGGTTCCCTTTGGCGGTAAGTATAGGATCATCGATTTTCCATTAAGTAACTGCACTCATTCTGGTATTGATACGGTTGGGGTACTGACCCAATACCAGCCATTGATTCTAAATGATTATGTGGGTAATGGCAAAGCTTGGGATCTGGATCTGGATGTCGGCGGAGTTTCCGTTCTTCCCCCTTATCAAGGGAAAGAAGGCGGTGAGTGGTATAAAGGGACGGCAAACGCCGTTTATCAAAATATCCAATACATTGATAACTATAATCCGGAACATGTACTGATTCTCTCCGGTGATCATATTTATAAGATGGATTACAGTAAGATGCTGGATTATCATATCGAAAAAAATTCAGAGGCAACCATAGCTGTCATTCAAGTGCCATGGCAGGAAGCAAGCCGTTTTGGGATTATGAATACCAATGATGATGATAAAGTCACCCAATTCGATGAAAAACCGAAGTATCCAAAAAGTAATCTCGCATCCATGGGAGTATACCTTTTCAATTGGAAGAACCTAAGACGGTATTTAATAAATGATGAAAAAGATGCAAACTCTTCTAATGATTTCGGTAGCAACATCATTCCCAAGATGCTAGAAGATCGAAAAAAACTGTATGCGTATCGTTTTAATGATTATTGGAAAGATGTTGGAACGGTCGAAAGCCTTTGGCAGGCCCATATGGATTTATTGGAGGAAACGCCAAATTTCCAGTTGGATGATCAGCAGTGGAAAATTTTTGCGCGCAATGCAAACCACCCTCCGCAATATATCTCATCAGATGCCGAGGTCAGTCAGTCGCTTATCAATGAAGGGTGCATGATACATGGAAATATTGAACATTCCGTTTTATCATATAATGTACAGGTTGGCTATGGGTCAACCATAAAAGATTCAGTCATCATGCCTAATGTTACGATTGGTGAAAACGTTCATATAGAAAGAAGCATCATAGCAAGCAATTGTGTTATAGAAGATGGTGCAGTAGTTGGCAATTCAGCGGTTACATCCGATATCACCTTAATTGGCGAAAATCAGACCATTGTCAATCCAAACAAAAAGAAGATCACTCTTAACTAGAAAAAGGGGAAGATCCTATGGAAAATGTGTTGGGTATAATTAACTTAATCAATGAAAGACAACATTTAAAAGAGCTGACCGCTCACCGTAATGTAGCATCAGTGCCATTTGGTGGACGCTACCGTTTGATTGACTTTACGATGTCGAACTTCATAAATGCGGATGTATCAAAGGTGGCCGTTTTCCCAAAAGAAAAATATCTCTCAGTCATGGATCATCTTGGCTCAGGAAAAGAATGGAACTTGGATCGGCGTTCAGGAGGATTATACATCTTGCCCCCTATCCATCCGGACGAAACGGTAACAGGCGATATGAAGCAATTCTATGATCACCTCAGCTTTTTTGAACGTGCAGCGGCAGATACTGTCATCATTTCCCCTGGAAGCCATGTATGTAAATTGGATTTCAATGATGTGCTTGATTATCATAAAAAACATAAAGCGGATATCACGGTCGTTTATAAGGATTATGTAGGGGAATTGATAGAAAAGCCAATCTATCACACCTGCTCAGTAGATTCTGATGATGACATCACGGACATAAGCTTTTATACCATCCCTAGACCTGGTGACCATGTTTGTCTCGAAACCTTCATCATAAGTAAAACCTTATTGGTGAACTTGATCAAAAGCTGTGTTGCCAGTGGAGAATATGACTTTTTGAAAGATGCTGTGAAAGCCAATCTTCACCGTTTTACTGTCAAAGGCTACAATTTTACTGGAGATATGCCATTCATCCATTCCATTGAAAGTTTTCATTCCAGTAATATGAATTTCCTGAACCCTTCTGTTATCCGTTCTTTCTTCGGAGACACTTGGGATGTTTATACAAAAATCAAACATGAGGCACCGACCAAATATTCACGATCTTCGAAGGTTACCAATTCATTGATAGCCAACGGTTGTGATATTGAAGGGACTGTCGAAAACAGTATACTCTTCCGTGGAGTAAAGGTAAAAAAGGGAGCGGTTATAAGAAATAGCATCATCATGCAAAAAGGCGTGATTGAAGAAGGTGCTATCGTGGAAAATATCATAACCGATAAAGAAGTGAAAATTACTAGTGAAAAATCAGTTATTGGTTTAAAACAGCCAGTTGTAATAAAAAAAGCGGAAGTCATTTAAAAGAGGAGGTGCGGCAATGAATGTTGTATTTGCTGCTTCAGAATGCGCCCCTTTTATAAAAACGGGAGGGCTCGGAGACGTTATAGGTGCGCTCCCTAAAGCGCTAAAAAAACAGGGAGTCCATGTAAGTGTCATCCTTCCTAAATACGGGGATCTGCCTAACAGATTTAAACAGGAAATGAAACATATGACGAGTATTGAAGTTCCTGTTGGTTGGCGCCAGCAATTTTGTGGTATCGAAAAACTTGTTGCAAATGGAATTACATATTATTTCTTAGATAATGAATATTATTTTAAACGGCATGGGAGTTATGGTTTTTTTGATGATGGCGAAAGGTTCGCCTTCTTTTCCCGTGCAATATTAGAGGTTTTACCCTATTTAGAAAAAAAGCCGGATGTCATACACTGTCATGATTGGCAAACGGGCCTTGTCAGTGCTTTGCTGAAAGCCCATTATCATAACCATCCTTTCTATCAGGATATTAAAACGATATTTACAATACATAATTTACGCTATCAAGGAGTTTATCCTAAAGCTGTTTTAGCAGAATTACTGGATTTAAGTGAATTATATTTTAATATCGATGGTCTTGAATTCCATGGAAATGTCAGTTATTTGAAAGCTGGCTTAGCTTTCTCTAACATAGTCACAACTGTAAGTCCAAGTTATTCCGAAGAAATTCAGAGTCCCTATTTTGGGGAAAACCTGGATGGGTTTTTAAGGAAAAGAAATGGTGACCTTAAAGGGATTATCAATGGAGTGGATTATGACGAATATAATCCTGCGGAAGATGAACATCTTCCTGTTCCATTCGATTCCTACGAGGGTAAGATGGAGAATAAACGTGAGTTACAGAAATCGTTGGATCTTCCAGTCAATGATGGTGTCCCGGTCATATCAATGGTGACCAGGCTTGTTGATCAAAAAGGAATGGATCTTATTCTCCATGTTTTTCATGAAATGATGAACCAAGGAATTCAATTCATTCTTTTAGGTACGGGTGATGAGCAATATGAATCTGCATTTCGCCATTTAGCTGACCAATATCCAAATCAGGTTTCAGTAAATACATATTTTGATGAGGGTTTAGCAAGACGCATATATGCAGGTTCTGATTTATTTCTAATGCCGTCCCAATTCGAACCATGTGGAATTGGCCAACTATTGGCGCTTCGTTATGGTACTCTGCCGTTAGTGAGGGAGACAGGCGGACTTCGTGATACAGTCATTCCGTATAATCAATTTACTGGTGAGGGGAATGGTTTCAGTTTTACGAATTATAATGCACACGATATGCTTCATACAATTGAACAATCAGTTGGGCTTTACAAATTCCAGCCCAAAAGATGGAGGAAGATGGTCGAAAGTGCAATGAAGTTAGACTTCAGTTGGACATCATCTTCCATAAAGTATATTGAGCTGTATGAAAGTCTCATCCCTGTCATGAAGTGATAATTGGATAGGTAATACATAAAACACTTGCGAAAATAAGTCTTCGTAAGTGTTTTGTTTCTTTTACCATCAAATATGGGTATATGTTTGATATATATAAAATATTGTTGTGTAGGAGAATGAAAAGATGAGAAGAAGAAGAATGGAATTTGTATTTTTATTTATTTTAATTGCCGCAGTTTATATGATCCTTTTCACTCATGTTAGCTTCAACGTGAAGCTATTTTTTATTGGATTATATATTTTTGTCATGGTTGTTACCATGTTTTCACTCATGCTGGAAAATAGATTTGCTCACGAGACCCTTTTATGGATGTATGTACTTTTGTTTTTCCCGGTATTTGGATATGTATTTTATCTATTTTCAGGTCAGCTCTATTTAAAGGGGTATTTGTTTCGAAGTAAAAGGAAAAGAGATCGGGAAGAATGGAAGAGTCTTGTCACTCATGTATCACCGCCAGATCTTTCGTTCTTGAATAATCATCAGCAATCATTCGCAGCTTTTGCCAAAAATGCTTCTGAGACAACTATAAGTACATCTTCGCAAACGGAAGTTTTGAAAAATGGAAACGAAACGTTTACGGAAATCATTAAACAGTTAAAAAAGGCTGAAAAATTCATTCATATTGAATATTATATTTTTCGTTCAGACAGGCTTGGTACCGAAATTATAGATATCCTAATTGAAAAAGCAAAAGTTGGTGTGGAAGTTTTATTCATTTTTGATGCGGCGGGTAGTTTAAGCCTTTCAAATAATGAAGTTAAGCGGATGAAAAATGCGGGTATAAAAGCTTATCCATTTTCGCCATTGAAACATGGTTTTTTCAATCAAAAGTTCAATTTTAGGAATCACCGCAAAATCATCATCATTGATGGTGAAATTGGTTTTGTAGGCGGTTTAAACGTAGGTGAGGAATATTTAGGACGAAATAAAAACATTGGTTTTTGGAGAGATACACACATGGTCCTGAAAGGGGAAGCGGTATATATGCTTCATACCGTTTTCCTTTTGGATTGGGAATATGTTAGTGGGGAAGATGTATTGCAAGAACGTCCAGCATTCAAAAATAAAGTTGAACATGGGGATGGAGCTGTCCAGGTTGTAGCAAGCGGACCTGATACACAACAGGGAATAATGAGTGATTTTTACTATTCGCTTATTACTAGCGCCACTGAATCAATCTGGATTGCAAGCCCATACTTCGTACCTAATCAAGCCATTAAAGCAGCAATTAAACATGCAGCCATTAAGGGGTTACAAGTTAGGCTTATGGTTCCGGCAGTAAATGATGGGTTTTTAACCCAATATGGCAGTCGCTCCTATTTCGGGGAGCTGCTTCAATTCGGTGTAGAGGTATACTTGTATAAAAAGGGCTTTTTACATCAAAAACTTATTATCGTAGATGGTGATATGGCCTCTATAGGGACCGCAAATATGGATATGAGGAGTTTTCATCTGAATTTCGAAGTCAATGTCTTTCTTATGGGCAGCCTTACCATTGATGATCTTGTCACTCATTACAAAGAAGATATGAAAGATAGTGACAAACTAGATTCAATCAGGTATAACGATCGTGGCTTCTTGGAACGTTCAAAAGAATCATTTGCCAGATTGTTTTCGAATGTACTCTAATGGGAAAAAATGAAGATAAATAGTATAGTTGAAATGTAATGAAATTAGTTGGCCATAAGGAGAATTAAAGAGAATATGAAATTGGTTTCCTGGAATGTGAATGGTATTAGGGCTTGTGTTAAAAAAGGATTTTTAGATTACTTTAAAGATGTGGATGCAGATATTTTTTGTCTTCAAGAAACTAAGCTACAAGAAGGGCAGATTTCACTTGATTTGGAAGGGTACCATCAATATTGGAATTATGCACTGAAAAAAGGATATTCCGGAACAGCCATTTTCACGAAGGAAAAACCGCTTTCCGTGAAATATGGTGTAGGGGAGCTGGACGAGGAGCCGGAAGGCAGGATCATAACACTGGAATTCGAGAAATTCTATATGGTGAACGTTTATACACCCAATGCCAAAAGGGATTTATCTAGGCTTGATTACCGTCTCGAATGGGAAGATGGGATGATTGATTATCTTAAAAAACTGGATTTGGTGAAACCGGTAATTTTTTGTGGTGACCTGAATGTCGCACATCAGGAAATCGACTTGAAAAACCCAAAACCTAATATTGGGAATTCGGGTTTCACTAATGAAGAACGTGGGAAGATGACTGAATTACTTGATGCAGGGTTTATCGATACATTTCGCCATTTTTATCCGAACCAGGAAGGTGCCTATACTTGGTGGTCATATATGAGTAAAGTAAGAGAGCGGAATATTGGCTGGAGAATCGATTATTTCATTGTTTCTAAACGGATGGCGGATTCTTTAATGGAGGCTAACATTCACTGCGATGTTATGGGTAGTGATCATTGCCCGGTCGTCTTGGAAACGAACCTCTAAATCGAATAATTTCGTTTAAATGGGGATACTATTGGTTATCCATATTTAACAGGAGGTTAGGATTATGAACACATTTATCGTGGGCTTTCATCAAGAAGATAATGTAGATAGCATGCAAGTGCAAAAACTGACGGCGGCTGAGTTTGAAAAAACAACATCACGCGGTTTTCGCAGATTATTTGAACTGGATACAAATATCGGGTATTTCGTTTTTTTTGATGCAGAAGATGATGAGGGTGATTTATCTCATCTTGTTTTGCAGTATGAAGAAGATAATCAGGATCCAAGTGATTGTTATTCCTTTTCTAAAAATGACTTTTATGAATTCATGGCACTTTATTTGCAAGGCATGGATGAAGTGGAAGATGTAGAAGATGATGAGGACAACGAAGAGTATGGACCAATCCATCATCTTGCCCATTTGATGTTTCATATTGTTGAAGAAGGAAAATCCGTAAAGCCTTAACTGCCGGGTGATGAGATGAAAGGGACTTGTGGGCTTTGTGGCAGTGTTGAGATTGAACTGACCATCTCCTAGGGAGTTAAGCGGCAGCCATTTACCAGTTGCTTATCTCTGTAAATCTTGTCATAAGCAGATTCACGCACGCCTTGTATTCAAACCGAAAGCTCGCCATCCGACTATATAACGTTGTATTGCTAAAAGACGATGAAGCATTGAAAAAATACTTAAAGTGGATAAAAAAACAACCGGTTACCAGGGCAGTCAAGATTAGAAAATCAAAAACCAAATAATGCAAAAGCCCATCTTTATAAAGATGGGCTTTTGCATTTCGTTCAGCTTGCTTTATTTTTCAACCGGTCCAGTAAAAATCCACCTTTAAAATAGCGTGGTTCATATGAAATGATGAAAGCCTTAGGTTCAAACTTTTCAACGGTTGCTATTAATTCTTGTTCCCGGTTTCGTTTTGTCAAGATTTCCATCCGATAGCGGTTGCTATCCCTGCCCTCGCCCGTATAAAGAGTGACACCAAATCCGTTGTTCCTTAGGGTATCAACTAACTGTTCATTTTTGGTTTGGGTATTAACGGTTACATTAATAAAACCGATGGCGAGTTTTTGCTCAATTTTCGTACCAAAAATTATTCCGATTCCAAAACCGACTGCATAGACAACCATGGCGAGTATGCTTTGGTCACCGCCAAATACAAGGGATAAACCAAAAACGTATACTAACATTTCTGCGATACCCAGTATCGAGGCAAGTATGGTAATATTTTTTACTAAGAAAATGGTTCGCAGCGTGTATATCGGAACATAAATAAGTTGCAATAGCAGAATCAGAAGTATTTCTTTCAATTGAGCACCTCACCAATATCTTCTAGTTAAATTTAGATGTTTCATCCTCGGGAATGTTCATACTATATGTAACATCTTCCATAATCTAACCACACTATAATAGAAGAATTCAATGGGAAATATTAAGTATTTTTTATGGAATTTCCATTGTGAACGAATTAAGTATTTATAAGATTTTTCAATACTCTTTTTTTTATTAATTTGGTATCATTATCCTTATTGATTAATATGGGGGAATGAATATGATTAATTATGATGGACGGATATTCAGAGCAAAAGTCAACTCTGAAAATGGGGAAGTATCAGGAAATACTTCCTTTCACTATTCACAAGAAGGTTCTATTCTTTCAGCAAGTTATCAGGGTGGAGAGATTGTTAAAGGTACGTTAATAGGGCTTGTCCATATGGATGGATCTCTTGAATTCAGGTATAATCATATCAATGAAAAAGGTGAAATAAGAGGAGGAAGCTGTCTTTCCACCCCTGAAATGCTGCCTGATGGAAGGATACGTTTGCATGAAAAATGGAAATGGTCAGATCTCGAGCATAGTGAAGGACACTCCATCATTGAAGAAGTGAAAAAATAAGATTCTGCATAGAGGGGTTTGAGGACAATTACTACTATTTGTTTAGTGCGGCATGGTCAAACAGATTGGAATGCACTAGGGAAACTGCAGGGGCAGACTGATATCCCTTTAAATGAACTAGGAAAGATACAGGCACGGCAATGTGGTGAATTTTTGTCTAAAGAGGATTGGGATGTAATCATATCAAGCCCACTAAAAAGGGCAAGGGAAACGGCTGAAATCATTTCCAATTATATCGAAGTTCCGGTAATTGAAAAAATAGCATTCATTGAAAAGAATTTTGGCGTCGCTGAAGGAATGACAGCAGCTGAAAGGGAAGCAGCATTCACGGATAAGTTATATCCCGGTCAGGAAAATCAGGATTCTTTACGAAACAGGCTGATGAATGGGCTTCAGGAAATTCAAAAGGAGTATCCTGACAAGAAAGTGATACTTGTTGCACATGGCGCTGTCATTCATTTCATTTTACGATTGATGTCAAACGAGTCAATCGTTTCCATAGAAATGCGGTTGTTTAATGCATGTTTGAGTACGATTAGATTTGATGCCGATTCCTGGATTATTGATGATTTCAATCAAGTGAATCATTTATCTTAGTCCTATATTGGTTGTGGTTAAAAATGGGTATGGTTGATATTCAGGAGCTAATGAAGGAAAGAAGGAAATCATGACTAAAAAGACGGCATTGATTTTAGGGGCTACAGGTGTGGTCGGTACCCAGTTGGTTAAAGAGATAAGCAGTAGCAAAATCTATAAGGAAATCCATTTTATGACAAGAAGGGAAACGGAATTCACAGAGCCCAAGTGCACAGGGCATATTGTGGATTTCGAAAATTTATCCAGGTATGCCGATTTGTTCAACGTCACGGATGTTTTCATTTGTTTAGGTACAACGATCAAGAAGGCTAAATCCAGGGAAGCTTTTCGTAAAGTTGATTATAATTATGTAATCGAAGCAGCTAAAATGGCGAAAACATCCAATGTTGAAAAATTACTCGTCATAACAGCCATGGGAGCCGATTCCAAATCAAAGTTTTTTTACAGCCGTGTTAAGGGCGATGTGGAAGGAACACTACAACACCTAGATTTGAATTCTGTACATATTTTCCGTCCTTCCTTACTTCTTGGAGAACGAAAGGAATTTAGGGCAGGTGAAAAGATTTCTAGTATGCTAAGCCCATTTGCTAAATTTCTCTTTATGGGCCCTTTACGCCCATATCGTGCCATAGAAGCAAACAAAGTAGCTGCTGCAATGTATGCTGCAGCCCAAAAGACGACAAGGGGATTTCATCTTTATAATTCTGATGAAATAGAGAGACTTTCAACAAGGAGTTAATCATAAATTCATGAAATGAGCCTCCAATAGGCTCGTTTTTTTATAATATTAAAGCCGTTTTGGATGCATCTGACAGCGGATGAACATTTGTAGCTGAAAAAAGGAAGTGGAGTATAACAGTGAGAACCTGGATAAATTGGAAAGTCCAGGCCAAAGGGGTCTGGAAAGGTAATTAAAGTCAATCAATAGAGAAATTCATGATACTACTTCATTTCTAATCTTCCGGATGAAACTTGATTCCAACAAGGTTTTCCACTACAATTCGTAGTGGGAGTGATAAAAATGAATATTAAAAATTTTAAATATGATGAAGTTGGACTAAATCGTTTCTTTGGTCCCTTGGAAGCTAATATCATGGAATATTTATGGGATAAAAATGAACAGAGTATTAAAGCTGTCCAGCAATCCTTGGAGCTTGACAAGCCTATCAACTTTAATACTGTAATGACAGTCATGAACCGTTTAGTTGAAAAGGGCATTCTTGAAAAGAGGTCCGAAGGAAGGCTTTCATTATTTCGCCCCGTGCAGTCTAAAGCCGAGTTTTTAGAAGAGCAGTCAAAGAAACTGACTGAGAATTTGCTGGATGAGTTTGGCGGGGCTGTCATTAGCCATATGCTTGATGCCATGAAAGACGCTGACCAAGGTTTAATTGAAAAATTGGAACAAAAAATTCAATCGTTAAAAAAGGATAAATTATAATGTGGAAGAAAAAGTCTTATTTTGTGATAAGCCTGAGTCTTTTAATTGCTTGTGTAGTATGGAGCCAAATGGGAGCGTTTTTGGTACATATCTTTTTTGGAGTAAATATTAAAGCCAACTTTTTTAAATTTTGCTTTAGTCTATTCAAGGAAGGTTCAGTTTACTACTTTGTAGTCATCACACTTCTCAATATAGTAATATCCTATAGTATATTGAGCACCCTTTTCAAAATTGCAGAGCAATATCTTCTATCCAGAAGGTTTAAACAAAAGCTTTTTACCTACAAAAACGTTGAAAAGACAAGGACAATAAATGAAACATTCAAACAGGTCAACAAAGATATCTTAGTTGTTAATGCTGATCAACCACTTGCGTTTACGCTTGGTTTCAGGCGACCTTTCATTGTTTTAAGCACTGGTTTAATTCAATTATTGGAGCTTGACGAGCTGGAAGCGGTAGTGGAGCATGAAGCATTTCACAAAAAAAGATATGATCCACTGGTAATCTTTATTTTACAGTTGATCTCGCATTCGTTATGGTTTGTTCCACTGACAAAATGGTGTTATAAAAATTACAAAATAATAAGTGAATTATTAGCCGATGAATATGCGATTAATAAAATGGGCACTGATTTAGGCATAAGCGCTGCTTTGTTGAAGTTAATTAAACATTTTTGCTCTGATAAATCAACTCCTGTCATTGTCCACTTCTCAAATGAATCGGTAAACTATAGACTTCAGCAATTAGTTGATCCTCATAAAACAATTCCTTTGAGGGCTGATAGTACCACGATTTTTGTTTCTATATATGTTTTGGTGATATTATTGGGAATGACTATAGTGATTGTCGGATGACTTTCACTTGATTTTTTTGCAAGTTTACACTACACTTTGTAGTGTAAAATAAATAAAAGGAGATGTGTCATGAATAAACAAGAAATTGGTACCTTTTTATTAAGAATAATGTTGGGAATTACATTTTTGTTACATGGTTTGTCAAAGTTCCAAGGTGGATTGGATAACACTTCAGGATGGTTTCAAAGTATGGGCATTCCAGGGTTTTTGGCCTATGTTGTTGGTACAATTGAATTGGTTGGAGGATTAGCTTTAATTTTAGGTCTTGGAACAAGAATAATTTCTGCTCTCCTTATATTCATTATGGCTGGTGCAATTGTTTATGTGAAATTTCCAGCAGGTTTTATGGGGAATGGAGAAGGTACAGGTTTCGAACTGGACCTAGTTCTTATGATTATTGCACTTCACCTAGTATTAAATGGAAGCCGATTCCTATCTATAGACTCTAAGCTACCAAACCCTAAAAAAACGAAAAATTCAGAAAAAATAGCGAGTTAATAAGGAAGCTTACCAAATTGAAACGAATGGATTAAAGTCAAAAAAAAACTTTTCTACTGAACGGATTCAAAAAAATTAGTCAAGGAGCTTGAGGGCATGAATCCGATAATTTACTTGGGTCATGCCTTTTTCATTTCACCTTGATTCGTTGGTGTTTCTTTAGAAATCCCGATATAATCTTCTATTTCTTGTTTGAAGTGATCCATGCTCTGAAACTGATGTAAAATCAAGCATTTCAGATATAAGTAATTTACTATAAACGAATTGTCAAAACACATCCTTTCTTAATCCATTATAAAAAGGTCAACCAATTACCTTGGAAGTTTAAAGAACAGTCTTCAATTGTGGAGGATACCTTGGATTATGCAGTAAAAAAGGCATAGTATATACTGGATTGCCAATGAACGTGGTAGTTTTGACGAGAATTTCCCTTTAAGATCCAAAGAAATTGATAAAGCGCTACAACCCATTGAATAAAATCGATAACCTACTAACAAATACTTCATATAAGCCCCCCTAATCTATTCACATTAAGAAATACCATTATTTTTATAAAGCTATACTCATTAAAAAGGTGACAAACGTTCCCTACAGAAGGATAAAAATACGAAGACTCCTCCTTAATTACACTTGTTTTATTTGATTCAGGGGATAATGAATATATGTTCTTCCTAATTTGATTGTTAAAGAAATGCAAATGGTTCTTGAACCTTTCATAGATATACAGATGGACGAGGAACCTACTAGCTTGAGAGCTCTTGTGGAACTTCCAGCTGCTGTTGAATCAAGTATTAGAGAATTATTAAATGATCAAAATGAAAACCAACAATTGTTGAAGCATACATACACCGAGATAGGATAACAAATTGGTTTTGAGTGATTTTTATTGACGAACGTATGTTCCTTGTTATAAAATATATTCATGGGTAATAATGGTATAGTGGGTATTGCCACTGACAATTTCAAAAGGAAGCTTGGAAGTTACTCATGCCGTGTAAAAAAATTAGAACAAAAGGAGCTATTTAACTATGACAATGAGATTGTCTCCCTATTTAATGATGAACGGAAATGCGAAGGAAGCGATTCAATTTTACGAAAAAGCATTGGATGCGAAAGTCCTTTTTAATCAAACTTTTGGAGAAATGCCAGAAAACCCGGAATTCCCTTTACCAGAAGAAGCAAAGGAACTTGTTTCACACGCAATGTTAAAGGTTGGAGAAACGGACCTCATGTTTTCAGATACGTTTCCGGGTCAAACCAGTCAAACTGGAGATCAAGTTACGATCTGTATTTCAACTAACGATATCGAAGAATCAAAACGAATTTTTGAGTCCTTGTCGCAAGACGGACAAGTGAAAATGCCGCTCCAGGAAGCATTTTTTAGCCCTGCTTATGGTATAGTATTGGACAAATTCGGTATTACCTTTCAAATTTACACAGAGGCTCATCAATGAATTTTCTCTAGGAAAAAAATATCCCCAAGCTATAGTAGCTGTTTTTTTGAATCTTAGTTGCAACAGAAGGCACAATAGTTGAAAAATCAAACCCCAATTTCTCATTGTTATCACTGAGAGATTGGGGTTTTTAATATGGAATATCCCTTACCGCATGGATGAAACTTTAGATGCATTTTAAAAGCTCCCTTCTTAATGAAGCATCACACAATGGAGTCCCGCAAGTATTACGCGGATTCACAACAATAATTAAGGGGAGTTTTATTAAATCAAAATACCCCTCACAGTACTCACTCTTCATTAATAATGTTTGTACTCAACTAATATAAGGCTGCCTAATAACCGAAGACCACCATTTGTGTCATGTCTTGGAAAGGAAGGGAGATATCGTTAATTATTCTTTGCCATCTTAAATTTTGATACCTTTTCGTTATCCTTCTGTGATATCTGTCATCTATTCTTTAACTGTTTGTTATTTGTATAGGAATTAGCTATGCTATTATTTAAAACATTAGCATACATACAAGCCAAATAGGATGTAACAAATTACAGATGGTACAGGCAGTGCTATAGAAATAAAGTAGATAATTTCTTCCTAATCAGCATGATACCTTAAATAGGGGCATTAAAATCGAGAAAAAGCAGTCTTAAATAACTCACTCATATCATTTATCGTTTAGAAAATATATACACTTCAATTGAAGTCGGTTTGAATCGTTCCTTTTTATTATATTTATATCTATTAATTTCCCGCCAAAATGCCACATCATCCATAGCCTGCTATTTACCAGAGTTAAAATGATTCATTTTTTTCAATTAATAGGGTAATATCACTCAATTTAACATTGCTTGGCGTAATAAGATGAAAAGGGGGAACTTTGTGAACACAGATCAAGCTTTCGACCTGTTAAAGGATGCAGGTGTTACAGAAAGTAGTAATATTCAAACTGTTCGGCGATGGCTGCGTGAAGGAAAGATTAAATACGAGGGAGGAAACGGGAAAAGAAAAACTGGATATATTCTGGATGATACAGACCAAGCTTTCGACCTGTTAAAGGATGCAGGAATAACAGAAAGCAGTGGTATTCAAATTGTTCGACGTTGGTTACGAGAAGGTAAGGTTAAATACGGGGGAAACGGAAAGAGTAACACTGGATACATAATCGATGACAAATCCTCAAGGCTGGCAATAAATGATATATTAGATCAAAATAAGGACGAAATCATACACCGATTAAAATTAAAAATACAAGCCCAAGATAAGCAAATAGAAGGAATTGAGGAACTTAATGAGACTGCAAAAAAAATATTAATTCAGCAAAGGGATATGTATAAAAAGGAAGTAGTCATTCTAAAGAATGAAAAAAGTGAATTGCAAAATGAAACAAAGGATTTATTAAAAGAAAATATTGAATTACGTAATGAATTGATAAAAGTAAAAGCCAACATAAGAGATAATTACAATTACGGCTCCACTGCCCAATCAAATGATTATAGTGAAAAATTAGGGCTTTCAAAAATGGCGAGTTATAAAGAATTGTTAGCCGAATATAAAGGGTTATTAAAAATAACTCATCCAGACCATAACGGCAACGCAAAGGTCTTTCATTACATTAAGACTGATTTCGATAGTTTTAGAAATAGCAACAAAGGTAAATGATTTAGGGTTTAAATTCAAGCAAGAATGCTGAATAAGGTAAGGACTGTAATGTAAAAACTAATAAGAGGTTGAATTCGAATTTAATAAAGAATCCTTGTTCTATAGTGTATTTATTTTAGAGGTTCCATGGTCTTGACAGATACATCAAATCTTATTAACCAAAGGATTTTCTCTAAGTCTAAAACGTGTTCAACGCTTAATGAGCAAGGAAAGTATTCGTTCTATCACGAAGAAAAAATATCGTTCTTATCCACTTCTGTATTGGATCTTCATTCAAAGAAAGTAGTAGTAGGGTATTTCTTTTCAAGTTCTATGACGACAGAACTGGTCTTAAAATCTTTTGAAAACGCTCATTTTTCACAAAAGCCCTTGGTTGCTTAGTTCTTCATACGGACCTTGGCTTACAATATACAAGCAGTGAGTTTAAATTCATCTTTTCCAAAACCACCTTTTTAAGCAATCCTTTAGTCAACAAGGCTGTCCGTACGATAATGCCTGTATTGAATCCTTTCAAATGGAAACAAAGTCAATCACGTGCGATATCTCGAATATCAAACAGCTAAATTAGTGATGCTTCAATTTATTGAAGGTTGGTATAACCGAAAAAGAATTCACAGCAGCTTAGGATATAAAAGCCATTGAAGATAAAATTAGAAATACAGCTTAAGGTTTAACTTTTTGTGTCCAAAATATTGACTCAAATCCACAGTACATAGAAAAAGTGTGTTTTGAAATTAATCGAAACACGCTTTTTTATATTCAATTGAATCATCCTTTTATAAAAAAGTTTAATAATTTTTGTGATCCTTATTCAATTAAAGCTTCCGATTATGGAAGATCTCATTGAAGATAAGCCCCTGTTACTTTGATTAATTCACAATATTTTCAAGTGGGTTCCCTTTTACTTCCAAAAATGCGTTGAAATCCATAAAGTAAAAAACTCCTTATAAAAAGAAATAAGCGGAAAATTGAAACTTATTTAATCGAACTAATGTAAATCCCTTTTAATAACACCAGTCAATATAAATGCAAAAAACAACATCTATGACTGCGTTTAGTAATATAAACAATTTGAAATTTTTTTTTATCAATTTTAATATCCGCATAGAACATACCAAAAACGGACCATTATTAAAAGGAAATTTCCCCAATTCCTTGGCCCTAAATGATACTAATAGAGCATCCCTAATCATATTCTTATAATAGAAAACAATAAAAAGGGGTGTAAAGTTAGTTGATAAAAGAAAAGGTTAGCTTACGACCCATTGTAAGTAAGATAAATTTACCCACCGTTTTGAAAACAACTATACTTCCGGGTGACTCAATTGAAAGATTATTTATTGCAACTCAGGTAGGAGAGATCTTTTACATAGGAAACGGAGTTATTAGGATTTTTTTAGATATTCGCTTGCGAATCTTAAAATTAGGTAGTTCTGAACAAGGTGTTTCAGGTAGAGGATATGATGAACGGGGATTAATAGGGCTAGCGTTTCATCCGGAATTTTATTATAACGGTTTGTTTTATCTTCATTATTCAGTAGCTGGAACACAAGGTCCAGGGGCCCTTACTGAACATTTTATGCCTAACCCGTGTGATCCCAGAACTTTAAACCTAAAGTGGATAAATAGAGAAACTCAATATGATCATATTGATACAGTTGAAGAATGGATTTTACAATCGAATGGTCAACCTCAAAAACGACGGACATTACTTAACATAAGAAGACCATTTTTTAATCATAATGGTGTCAATAGCTTAAACTTTTCACCTGAAACCGGAAAACTTATTTTAACAACTGGAGATGGTGGAGCAGGCTATGATCCATTTAATTTAAGTCAAGATGATATGGAGATAGCTGGTAAAATAATTGAAATTGATGTAATTAAGAATACATTTATCGATGATCCACCCGTAGTCACACGTTTTAATGAACTTCCCTCACATATTCAGGAAACGCTTACGGTAATCGCAAAAGGGGTTCGCAATATAACAGGCATTTCATTTCAAAAGTTTTATAATCAGTATATCAAATATGTGGGGAATGTCGGACAGGATTTGGTAGAGTCAATTTTTTCATTCGTTAATTATAAACCAATACCGGTTACTCAGCTTATTCAAGCTTCTTTAATGAGAATTAAACCTGACCAAGAAGGATTTATTAACTTTGGTTGGCGAGGGTGGGAAGGTGCTTTTCCTACTTCGTTTATAAAGGGCTGTTCTGAAAATCCGACTTTGAATGAGAAAACGATTGCTTATTACAATGACACAGTAAAAACTTCTGTGAGGCGTCTACAGCCTTTAACTAGTTATTTTCATAAAGATCCTCGACCCGATAAGTTTGGAGGAACTGCACTTACAGGAGTGCAAGCCTATATGGGGAATAGAATCCCAAATTTAACGGGAAGCGTTGTGTTTACCGATCTTGCCCGGAAGGAAGAATCTCGACCTCCGGTTAGAGGGGTTTTAGCTTATACCAGGGTAAGTTCAGATTGTAAACTAAACGATTTTAGTGTTGTTGAAACTGATTATAACTTTGGGACGCAATCAGCTTATTATGTTAGTTTGGGAACGAATCTGGATCAAACCAGACTATATTTAGGGGTTTATGGCTCTATGAAAGCGACTGATTTTAACCAAGGTACTGTTTTTGAAATTGTTCCATGATTTATTAAAACTATCGACGGCTGGAGTATTTATCATATATTTACTGTATTTGTGACAATAAAGACAAAGTAGAAAATTTCAAAATAGAGCTAATTGTAGTTTCGTAATAAAGTTTGTTCAAAAATACCTTGCACACCCATGCCCATCAACTTAAGGAATTCATTGTTCCCCCAAATGAAAAATAGGAAGGAACACCAAAGGAATGTGCCTGTCCAAACTTGCTCATTTGAAACACGGGAATTTGTAGCTGTTCCTTGCCAAAAATAAATTTTTTTATCGGGACCAAGATAACACCGTTTTATGATGATCTCCAATCTAGGTAAATCCTGAACTAATATCCTTCTTGGAGCCATCTGGTCTTACAATAATAATTAATCCCTGGTGTGCAACATAGATATTAAATTTGTGAAAAAAGTGAAAAACTGGCAAGTGGGGGGATCCCTCAGCTATTACTCTTGTTCCGCTTGGAGTAAGCATAAATACTTTACCATTTCCAGAAGAAATTTTAGCATCTGCAATTAGCATTTCCCATCGATCCGTAAACGTTAATTTAATTGGAGTTGTAGACGTTTGCAAATACTTTAATTTTTTAAATAACCATGGAGGGGCAATCCTCATTCCAATTGATTACTAACAGGAAATATAGCATAAAGCGAAAGGGAAAGAATAGTATAGAAAGTGACAAATTGGTTGTTTTTAGGGGGTGGTTTTAATCAATCGGTTTGTTCGTTATTGGTATCAATCGATGATAGGGACAGCTGCAAACTATGTTCCTGTGAGAAAAATGACCCTTGCAACCAAGTTAGTTATTACAGCCTTATTGAGTACATTTTCCACTATGCTTCAATCAGCAGGGGGCTTTATGCCTGGTATAGGCTTTCTAATTAGTTTTCTGGCGACATTACCAATTTTTTTAGCTACTTGTTTTTCTATCCGCCAGGGAATCCTCTCTTATACCCTTACGATTTTCCTTTTATTTATTATTCAGCCGAGTGAACTAATTATCTTTCCCTTTACAACAGGTTTATTAGGTCTTGCGATGGGTGTGGCCTTTTTACAATTGAAGAGGAGAATTGTGGTTGTTTCCTTTTCATCAATATGTCTACTTACGGGTATCATGGTGATTCTGTATGTATTCCGTTTTCCAGTGCTAGGCCCTACTGTTGATCCAACTATGGATCCAAAGGTTATTGCAATAATATTTATATTGAGTTTTCTGTACTGCTGGATCTTCGCGGAACTTTGTAGAATACTCATGAATAGATTGTGTCGGGCATTGCCTTAACAGTTGAGTAAAATCTTTTTGAACGAATAATCAGAGTTTGGACGTTTGGGGTATAAGGGCGTGGAAACTCTAGCGGATGTTCCTCATGCTTTTCCACCTTTACATACTGCCCGTTGGGTAAGTGGTGTGCAAATACATAACATAACTGCATGGTGAAAAGAAATGCAAAGTTAAGCTAATAAGAACTTGGATATCCGGATTGCCAAACAATGAATCGTCTACACTTATCTGGACAGATATTTTAAGGGCAGCTACACTTAACTTATTACAGATAAGGAGCACTCAAA